>CAZZHJ010000005.1:0-1732 GCA_964653815.1 uncultured Lachnospiraceae bacterium | reverse complement strand
CATTTGGTCCCTGAAACTGTACTAAAATTGACCTAACACCCGATACATCATCTTCCGCTTCTGCAACTACCTCTATTTTTTCTCCACTTGATATCGATCCTTTTGTCAACGCAAATGATTTAAGTATTGGTGCTGTCACATCCTCCGTTGATTTATTTGCTACTTCTGTAGAATTTTGAGATATAGTTTCTTTTGCATCAACACTTTGCAAAGAAAACCTAAACAATAATACAGAAAATACACAAAATATTAACAGATAACGTTTCACTTTCATAATCATAATCCCCTTCATAAAAATTATTATAATGTAACAAATCCCATATATAATGAATATTAAAAAGATATATCCAATCCATCCTAATTTACAATATTCGCTTTCCAATCACAACAAAACGTCCATTTTCTGTTTGATAGGAACAACAGGACAATGTAATAAATTCATCGCCAAATTCTGCAGTTACTCCAGTATCATACAAGGACATTTGTTTTATATTATTTATCCAATAATCAAATTCTTCCTGAGTAGGGGCATCAAAAAATTTATAATATTTGAATACATTCTCATCCTCATAAAATACCCTTGAATAAAAAACGGAAATCAACTCATATTCTCTATGTTCATATATACTATCAAATGAAATGATGGAATGCTCACGTCCATAATCTTCTGTTTGATACAACTGCAAATTACCAAACATTTCTCCAGACTTCATTGTATGCCCATGAATAATAAGATTCGTTGACGGTGTCACTCCGTCAAAATAACCGGATTCTTTAGTTCCTTTACCTACACAAGAATCTGTATCCATTATGAGACACCCGTTATCATTTTCTGATTTATCAAATCCCCTATATAAATAATACTCTTCATCCGAAGGTGTCTGCATCACAGGATAGTTTATTATGGTATTGTCAATCTTCAGCCAACCTATCATATCAGGATTTTGTTTATATACTTTCTCATATTGTGGTAAAATTGATAATTCCCCATCAATTACTGCATTATTAAATATAAAACCATGTGCATCTACACCCGCAACAGGGAAATCATCTGAATCATCCACCCTGATAAACTGAGCAACTGTTTGTTGTATTTCTTCCGTAACATTATCGCCATGCTCATCTCTAACCAAATTAATAATTAGCAAAAGCATAGAAGCAAAAAATATGACTAAGCATGCTTGAAAAAAGAAAAAGCGAATATCATTTTTATCTGCTTTTTTATTATGTATATACATTTTCTTATTTGACTCTATTCGGCAGTTTTTCTTATATTTCCTCATTTATTTAACCCTACGGATGATTATACAATATTATTTATACATACTCAACTTCTTTTTTACTTCAGTTACCGCAGATTGCATTGAAAAAATAAATATATCTGCTCTAAGTACCAATCTGCCCCTTCTTTGAGCAATATAGAAAGATCCCATACAGCATTCCTTTCGATACTTGTCTTGCGATACCTTTCTCATTCTAACATAGGAGGCTTTCTTTTGTTATCCTACGCACTCCTGCTTACCGCATTCTCCTCGACATAGCTGGGGGATTAGGATTTTCATTTAAAAGCAACAGCTTTCTAGATAGAAAGTTTTTTCACTCTACTAGTTTTCTTGAAATAACACGTTCCACTCCATTCTCCTGACACAGTTATTGATAATTCTGTGATTATTATCACATTTTTATGACAAATATGGCATTGAATTATATTTATGCGGAATATGGAGAACAG
>CAZZHJ010000004.1:0-30245 GCA_964653815.1 uncultured Lachnospiraceae bacterium | reverse complement strand
TCTCTGCAATCTCATCGATAGAAGCTGTAATCTCTTCGATAGCGCTTGCCTGCTCTGTAGAACCCTGTGCCAATGCCTGGCTTGCACTTGCCACCTGTGAAGAGCTTACTGTAACCTGTGAACCTGCATCGCTGATATTGGATAATGCGTGGAGATTGTCGTCTACCAGTTTCTTTAATGCGCCTGTTAATACATCATCACTGGACTTCACATCAACCTTAACTGTAAGGTTACCGTTTGCTACTTCTTCAGCAATGTTTGCCTGATATTTCATGTTGTTGATAACCTGTGTATATTCATCTACCAGTTCGCCGAACTCGTCGTTATGGTATTTTACCATTTCAACATCTACACGGCCTGCCGCAATCTCTTTTGCTGCCCGTGCCAGCTGGGTAACTGATTTATTAATGACTTTGATCAGGTTAGTGGACAGGACAGCTGTAATGATTACAGATATTACTACCAGTCCGAAGCTGAACAGATCGGAGTTGTTAGCCAGTTTCTCTATACCGTCCCGGCCTTCTGCCTGGGAAGCTTCAACAGCCTTAATCAAAAGATCTGACTTCTGCGGGTCCGCACCGATTTCAGTAAGGGTGTTCTTGATTGTAGTAAGTTCCTCCTGCTGTACATCCTCTATATGAGCGCTGATATTGTTTATGGCGCTCATTGCCAGTACCGCATTGATAATGATAAATATCGTAGGAACCAAAAACCCTATAATCATTTTTGTTTTCATCTTCATGTTGTTCATAATTATACCTCTCCTTCTTCATCAACATTCATATCGTTTGCCTGCTCCACAACTGATAAATCCTCATCATTCAGTAATTTATCAGGATCCAGTAACAGCTTAACGGCATTTCCTACTTTGCCGATGCCGTAAACATATTTATTTTGGGCCTTTTCTGCATGGCCGATTTTAGGCGGCGGAAGGATATTATCTTCCCCAATCTCAACCACCTCTGCGATTTTCTCTACAATCAATCCTACTACTGCTGATTTCACATTGATGACAATAATGCATGTTCTGTCATTGTAGTCAATCGGTTCCTGTTTAAACCTCAGTCTGACATCAATAACAGGCACTACCTTTCCCCTCAGGTTAATCAGACCTTTTATGTAGTCCTCCGTCTCGGGAATCGCTGTAATTTCCTGCATCTGGATAATTTCGTTTACATACTGGATTGCCAGTCCGAAATATTCATTGCCGGATTTGAAGGTCATGTATTTGCCTTTTTCATTGGTATCATCCGAAATACTCTGCGTTGACAATCCCTTCATTTCGTTTGCCTCACCCATATAGTTCCGTTCCTTTCTATAATTTTTCTATTCCATTAATCCAACAGCATCAAGGATTAAAGCAATGCTTCCATCGCCAAGCTGCGTACAGCCTGACAAACCTTTTACCTTCTTGATATAAGAAGGTATGGGTTTTACTACAATCTCCTGCTCCCCGATCAGTTTGTCAACTAAAAGACATACATGACGGTCATCCACTTCAAGGATCAGCATAACGCCGTCCTCAACGGATTCGCGGTACTCCTGCAGACCGTACCATTTTCCCAGCCGCAGGACAGGATAACATTCCCCACGTATCATGATATATTCATCCCCATTGGGTTCATAAATCATCATATCCTCTTTGACACGGACAAATTCTTTGATAACGCCTGTCTCCATAACAAAGGAGGATTTTCCTATTTCCATTACAATACCGTCAATAATGGCAAGGGTCAGGGGAATCTTAAGACTCATGGTACTGCCAAAGCCCGGCGTGCTTTCGATATCCAGGGCGCCGCCGATTGCCTGAATGTTCTGAACCACAACGTCCATACCGACACCACGGCCGGAATATTCCGTAACCTCCTCGTTGGTGGAAAAGCCCGGAAGGGTTATCAGCTGGTACACTTCCTTGTCCGCAAAAGCCTCATCCGGCTTATTGGGATCAAGCAGTCCCTGCCTTCTGGCCTTGGAAAGTATTTTATCCCGGTCAAGACCGCTTCCGTCGTCCGTAACGCTGATCCAAACCTTGCCGGCCTCTGTTTTTGCCGATAAAATAACTTTACCCTTTTCCGATTTGCCGCTGTCAACACGGGTCTGTTTATCTTCAATTCCGTGGTCTACGGAATTTCTGACAATATGCATCAGCGGATCAGAGATTTTCTCGATAATGTTCTTATCCACCTCTGTCTGCTCGCCTACCATCTCAAACTCAATATCTTTTCCTAACTTCCTCGATACATCAAATACAATACGATTCATTTTCTGGAATGTATTTGACAGGGAAACCATTCGCATGGACATGATAACGTCCTGCAAATCGGTGGAAATCTTAGACAACTGGCCTGCCGCCTTGTTAAACCGGTCGAGATTTAATCCCGGCACCTTCAGATCCGGATTCTGCAGCACAACTGATTCAGCAATAACCAGCTCGCCGATCAGATCCATCAACTGATCCATCTTTTTAACATTGACGCTGATAAAGGAGGCTTTCTCGCCCTTATTTTTATCCTTTGCAAGCTTCTTGGCCTTGCCCGGCTCCTTGGATTTAATAACGAAATCACCCGGCGCCATCTTGGGCTTCGCAGGCGCTTTAGGCGCTTCTTCTGCTGAAGCTTCTTCTTTTGCCTCCGCCTTGCTCTCGATTTCCTCCACACTGGAATCTAAATCGATAACTGCTGCAGGGCCTTCATCCTGATCGCCAAAATCAAATCCCTGAAGAAATTCTTCCGCCTTGCACTCATAGACATCTACTCTTTCGATATCGTATCCTATGCCAATGGCTTTGCGGATATCTTCTTCCGTGCACTGCGCCTGTAAGAGGATTCTGAAACCGTCTTCCAGTATCTTCTGTGCACTGGTCTCATCTGAGATAATGTCCTCCGGGGAATACAGCAGATCCTCCGCCATTTCCTTCAATGCATATACAGTCTTATATGCATGGACGTTTGACATCTCCGTCTCCGGATAAAAGTTAATATAGATTTTGTAAAATCTGCTGGCGCTGGTAGCAACGGGAGCTATATAAAACTGCTTCGGCTCCTCGTGGACATTTTCAGGGGGTTCCTCGCCTCCTGCCGCTGCTCCTCCGTTTTTAATCATTTCCAGGAACTTGTCGAGACCTGCGATAATATCGCTTGAGTCTCCATCTACCGGACTGCCGTTACGGATTTTTTCCAATTCACCGGAAATAAAATCCTCTACCTCCAGTACATGCTCCACCAGCTCCAAGTGCGGCACATTATCAGGTTGAGATTCTCTTAAGTAATAAAAGATGTCTTCCAGTTTATGTGAAACAGCAGTTATATTATCAAACATCATGATACCCGAGGAGCCTTTAATGGTATGCATGGTCCTGAATATTTCATTTATGCTTTCTTCATCAAAACAATCCGCATCCTTCTGGTCCAGAACTCTTTCCTGAAGCTGTTCGAGCAACTGTTCGTTTTCAAACAGATACATATCCAACATGCCATCTGTGTTAAATTCCTCAGCCATATCCTTCTCCTTTCCTGCGTATTCAAATCCATCTTATGATTAAATCAGATTCAGCTTCTTTAACGCCTGTTCAAACCTGTCCTGATCAATCGGCTTGCCTGAATATATGGTGCATCCCAATTCAAATGCCATCTTAACATTGCTTTCCTCATTCAGTGCAGTCGTCATAATAACCTTTACGGTCTCTTCCTCCGGAATATTTCTTTCCTTTTCCAGATTACGGATGCCTACAAGAGCCTGATAGCCGTCCATAACCGGCATCATAATATCAAGGCATACCAAATCATAAGGCTCTCCGTCTTCCAAAGCCATCATAAATGCGTCCACTGCCTCCATTCCATCTACAGTTACGTCGCATTCACCGTACTTTGACAGAAAATTTACCATAAATTTCCTTGTTACAAAATCATCTTCTGCCAATAGAATCTTCATGTCCCTTCTCCTTTACATTTTATTTAACAGTGCGTATGTCCTTCTTGCAATGTCAGATAATTTTTCCTGATGTTCCACCGCACCCATATCATAAGCAACCTTGGGCATTCCGTATACCACACAGGTGGATTCATCCTGACCGATGGTCCTGGCTCCGGCCTTTCGCATCTGCAAAAGCCCTTTGGCGCCATCGCCGCCCATTCCGGTAAGAATAATTCCCACCGCTTTGGGGCCTGCAACTTTAGCAACAGACTCGAACAGTACATCTACCGACGGGCAGTGGCCGTTTACCCTGGGTCCGCCCTTAACTTCTACCTGATAGACTCCGTTCACCTTTACCAGACGCATATGCCTATCCCCGCCGGGAGCAAGAAGCAGTGTCCCCGGCAGTACTCTGTCTCCGGTTTCCGCCTCCTTTGCCCGTATACGGCACTGGTCATTCAGTCTTTTGGCATACATTTTGGTAAATCCGGGAGGCATGTGCTGTACCACCACAATTCCCGGAATATCCGTTCCGTAATTTTTAACAACATCAAAAATCGCTTCCGTTCCGCCGGTCGAAGCGCCGATTGCCACAACCAGATCCTGTCCCTTCACGTTAAGATGCTGCTGTTCCTGAGCCATAACAGTCTTTTTGATATTGCTGATCTTGGCCGTGGAAGCTATTTTAATCTTAACCAAAAGCTCATTTCTGATAAAGTCCTCTAACTGCGTGCGGCTGGATACGGCAGGCTTTGCCACAAAATCAACCGCCCCTGCATTCAGGGCATCAAATACCTTATCGCTCAAAGAACTGATTACCACCACCGGCAAAGGATACTGGGGCATCAGTTTTCTCAAAAACTCTATACCGCTCATTCTCGGAAGTTCCACATCCAGCGTCATAACATCGGGCTTGCATGCGAGAATGGCATCCCTTGCCTCAAAAGGATCCTTTGCAGTTCCTACAACTTCAATAGCGGGATCTCTTTTTAAATTTTGAACCAGCAGTTCCCTGAAAACTATAGAATCTTCTACTATCAAAACTCTAATCGGTCTCATATTCTATCATTTCCCTTCTTTCTTCCTGAATATTGAAGGCTGAATTATCTGAAAGGGTGTGCAGCTCCGGTCAAGAGTTTCCGTTGTCCCTATAAACAGATATCCTCCCGGCTCCAGCGCATCATACACCTTCTGAACCACTTCCTGTTTTGTCTTCTCATCAAAATATATCATAACATTGCGTAAAAATATAGTGTGCATTTTCTTTTTAAAAGGAAACGGATCCATCAGGTTGAACTGTCGGAAAATAACTTCATTTTTTAACTCCTGGGTTACCTGATATTGATTGCCTCCCGGCAGTTTGTGGAAAAAGTGTCGTTTCCACTGATCCGGCATTTTATCTAACTGCTCCGCATTGTAAATGCCCGCCATCGCCTTCTGCAAAACCTTTGTGGAAATGTCCGTTGCCAGAATCTTTTTATCCCATTTGTCTCTTTCCAGGCCGAAGAAATCAGACAGGACCATGGCAATCATATAAGGCTCCTCGCCTGATGAGGCAGCTCCGCACCAGATGCGTAAGTCTTTTTTACTGCTCTCTTTTGTCCTCAGCCACGGAAGAACTACACTCCTAAAATAATCAAAGTGCTCAAACTCTCTCATAAAATAGGTATGGTTGGTCGTCAGAAGATTTACCAGCATCTTTTCCTGCTGTCCCGTTTCATCCCTCTCAACGGCATCCATAAGGGCGGTAAGGCTGTGCCAGCCACCCTTTTTCATATAATTTTCCAAGCGTCCGTTTACGATAACCTTTTTCTGGCTTAAATCAATCCCGTAACGCTGTTTCATATAAACCGAGATTCTTGAAAGTTCTTCATCTGTAATCACTTTTTATTCCTCCAGTCAAAATGATGATATCATTACGCCTAACATAATTGGCGCGATATTTTACAGCATATTTTGAAAATGTCCGGATTATATTTAACACCGGCTTCTTTTTTAAGGATTTCCAGTGCCTCTTCCTTACTGCAGGCGTCTTCTCCCGTTAACGTACAGTATCTGTCCACTATAGCGACAATCTGTGCTGCAAGAGGAATCTTCTCCCCTGCAAGATTGCCGGGATATCCGCTTCCGTCCCAGTTCTCATGATGGCAGCGTGCGATATCAATGGATGTACTAATAAAATCATTGTAATCACTATTTACATGTATATCACTAAGAAGCTTAGCTCCTATATTTGTATGATTCTGTATAATGGAAAATTCTTCCTCCGTCAGCTCCCCTTTTTTCTGTAATATCTCTTTAGGAATACCGATATTCCCGATATCACAGAGAGGCGCCGCCAGCTCTATGGTATCAATATAGGTGTCCGAAATCTTATCTTCAAACAAAGGCGACAGCTGCATACTCTGTGCCAAAGTCCTGCAATTTTTCCCCAGGCGCTCCATATGTTCCTTCTCATAATTGAAGTTTTGTGCCACGATATTTGCCATGGCATATAACATATTTTTCTTTTCAAGCTCTATCTGCTTTAGCTGTTCGCTAACAGAAACCTGAAGCCGCCTGTTCATTTCCATAAGCTCCTGCTTTGCCACATGAAGCCGGAGATGCACGCCTACACGCGCTTGCACCACTTCGGGAATAAAGGGCTTTGTAATGTAGTCCTCTCCTCCCAGGGAAAAGCCTTCAATAATGTCCTCCGGTTCATCAAATGCAGAAATAAAGATAATGGGAATGTCTCTTGTCTTCTCCCGTTTTTTGAGGCTTCTGCACAGTTCATATCCGTCCATTTCCGGCATGGAAATATCGGATAAAATCAGCTGAGGCTGCAACTCCTGGACCATTTCCAGAGCCTGCTTTCCGTCTTCAGCCAGAACGGGATAACAACCCATATCTTTTATAATTTCCTCTAGGATGATCCTGTTTGTCTCCACATCATCCACAATCAGAATCTTCGCTTTCCCTGTATCCTTCTCCCCTGACATCATGCCTCATCTCCTTTTGGTTGCAGAAGACCGTTCAGCTCTTCGAACTCTGTGGTTACCTTTTCATAATTTTCTTTCTGAATCGCCATTTTTAGCCTTAAAGCAATCCTCTTTACATCCCAGGGTGCTTCTTCAGTCAGTTGTCTGACAGTCTCCATAAACATTTCCGCTTTTTCCCAGTTCTCCATTTCTACACAGAGAATCAGCTTGGACATGTTTCTCTTCAGGGCGTCCTTGTTGGCCGGTGTCCCGAAAACGCGGGCATCTTCCGGATCATCTCCTTTTGAATCCCCGTAGCTGGCGGCCGATACATAAGCATGGGACAGCTTCTTCACATCATCTGTCTCTGAAGAAACCTCTTCATCCTCACAGATGCCGACCCACATGGAGAAAGAAAAGGTGCTTCCCCTGTTTTTCTCCCCGGCCACTTCAATCCTGCCGTCCATCAGCTCTACCAGCTGCTTACAGATATTCAATCCCAGACCGGTGCCTCCATACTTTCTGGAAATGGATGCATCCACCTGTGAAAAGCTTTGGAACAATTTATCCTTGTCTTCTTTGCTGATACCGATACCCGTATCCGACACAATACAGAACAACTCTATTCTGTCATTGACCCGGGCGGTCTTAAATACTTCCACGGTAATCTTTCCCACGGTTGTAAATTTCTGGGCATTGGATAACAGATTGTTGAATATTTGCACGATCCTCAGTTCATCGCCCACCACATATTGGGGAATCTGAGGCGAAACCGTCATGAAAAATTCCAATCCCTTTTCGGTAATTTTATTCATATGATGAGCCTTCACATAATCCAGCATATTCCTGAAATCAAATTTGCGGGGCTCCAAAACAAACTTTCCTGCTTCCAGCTTTGAAAAATCCAAAATATTATTGATGATTTTGTTCATATCGCCGCAGCAGCGTTCTATGAGTTGCAGGGACTTTTCGGTCTCCTGATCGTATTCTCTTTCAAGCAGCTCCCGGACATTTCCCAGTATTCCGTTGACGGGAGTCCTCAGTTCATGGGTTATATTTGCCACAAACTCTGATTTTACTTTCAGCGCCTGTTCAGCCTCTTCTTTAACTCTGTCTACTTCCCTTCCCAGGTGCTCCTTTTCCAATATGTCATTGGCCATGCATATGTATGTCCCCGGGTCGGATGCGCTGCTTACAATCCTTGCTTCCACAGGAAAACAAGTGGTATTCTTCCGGTAGGCGGTCAGTTTCTGTGACTGCTCTCCAAAAGGATACTCCGTCACAAAACCGCTTTCCTCTTTTTTAAATGTCCCCGGGAAAACGTCGCTGATGTATCTGCCGGGCAGATCATCGTCATATTCCAGCTTCTGCTTTGCGACCCCGTTGGCATAAGTAATTTTTCCTGCTTCGTCAAAGATAAGAATAATTTCTAATGCGTCTTCTACAGGAAAAATAGCTTCCATTTTCTGTTCCACAATATTCCCTCCCGCGCAAGTAAAAAGTGGCAGCAAAAAACTTCATCATTTTTTGCTGCCTGCTATCTGTTTTCTCAAGAAAAATTAAACATTTTAATTACCTCTACAATGTTGAAAAAGTCCACCTTGGCAAGCGCAAAGCACTCCAGGACATCTGGTGAGAACTGACCGCATTCACCGTTCATAATCATATCATATGCTATGTTGTTGGCATATGCACTCTTATATACCCTGGTGCTTACCAGTGCGTCATAAACATCTGCAATAGCAACAATTTGTGCACTGATTGGAATCTCATCTCCCACTAAATGGTCGGGATAACCGTTACCATCCCATCTCTCATGATGATACCGGCAGATATCGTAACAGTATTGATAAAATTCTTCAGGCTGGTTTTCCTTGAACTTCTCTAACACATCGCATCCGATGATCGTGTGTGTCTTCATAATCTCAAACTCTTCCGGCGTCAGCTTTCCGGGCTTTAAAAGGATAGCATCCGGAATTCCTATCTTACCGATATCATGTACCGCCGCCGCCCTGGCAATTTGATCAACCTGCATTTGCGTCAATCCGTATTTGGGGAAATACTTCATGAGGTATTTCAGCATAATCCTCGTAAAATATTTTACCCTTCTGATATGCTCGCCTGATTCAAGACTTCTGAACTCTACGACAGAGCTGAGCGCATCAATCATAAATTCGTTGCTTTCGCGAATCTGCTTTTCCTGGGCAAGAATGGCAATTTCCTGCTCCTTCAGCCGCACCTCCATATTGTGCTTGTTTTGATAGAGCTCTATGATATTTTTGCCACGCCTCTTTACAATGTGAGGATAGAAAGGCTTGTGCATAACGTCTGCCACACCGTAAGCATATGCCTGGTCATCACTGTCCATAACGCTCTCACTGGTAATCAGTATAACGGGAATCTTATCAATTAATTCCTTCTCCTTCATGTACTCCAATACGCCAAAGCCATTGAGAACAGGCATTACAATATCTAGCAAAATCAATACGATATGATTATCTGCATTTTCAATTTGTGTAATTGCTTCCTGTCCGTTAGAAGCTTCAAGGATGTCATATTCATCCTGATAAACTCCGCTTAATATGGCACGATTTACTTCTTCATCGTCAACAATTAATATCTGTTGTTTGTCCATGATATCTCCTCGTCATTTCTATCTTCAATCTGCAATTTACCGTACTTCCAAAGTACCATTTTTCGCCGAAAATGTCAATGCTTTCTTCCATAAAGCGACATCCCACGGCATATTTATGTATTTATTTATTTGCCTTCAGAATTTCACAAAAACGGCTGTGGACTTCCTCCAGCTGTTTATAGAGTTCCTGGAGCTTTTCTACATCTGCTTCCGCCGAGCTTTTTCCTCTCAGAAGTTCCGATATATCCGATGCCACGGCAGTAATGGGATCCAGGCCCAGATTGGCTGTGACGCCTTTTAAGGTATGGGCATGTTTGAATACTTCTTCATAGTCTCCGCTATTCATGCATTCTGTTATACCGTCATAGCTTTTATCGTCTAAAAACTTCATGATAAATTTCATATACAGGGCTTCATTACCCATAAAGCGCTTTAGGGTTGTATCTACATCTGCGCCGTTATCCTCCATCTGCTTCTTAAATGTCTGGTCCATAGCTGTTCCTCTTTTCTTTATTTCTATTCTGTAAACTAGTTTAAATATTCATTTTTCTAACATTTCTATATTATCACAATCAAAATATTATCGTCAACTACGACAATGGGGTATGAGCATGATTTTGGGGAATGCAATGGCGGGGGTGGTGCGTTCCGGCAAAAAGCAGGAGACAGGGTGCGGGGCAGTTTTTATTATTTTCCGGTCCCGGAACTTGAAATTGCATTTTTCTAACAGCCCGCGGAAATTGCTGAGAGGGCTTCCGGGCCGCCGTCAATGCGGCGTCCATGCCGCAGTGACGGCTAACCTGCCATCCATGGCAGGTTTCCCTGGGTTGTGGAGCGGGCTGTAAGAAAAATTGGCAATTTCAAGTTAATGGACCGATAAATAATAAAAACTGCCCCACGCCCTGTCTCCTGCTTTTTGCGGAACGGCACCGGACTTAGATAAAAAAGGGGCAAATACCTGCCGCCTACGGCGGGGGTATTTGCCTTTTGTGGAATGGTCGAGGTTATAAATTTATAAGTTTATTTATAGAAAAAGTGAGAGGGATTATTTCATGTAGAAGCCGGCAAGGTCAAGGTTTTTGTCAAAGGTCATAGTGTAGGTGACGACGGTGTTTTCATAGGTTGCCGTTATCTGGACTACTACCGAGGAATTTCCCATTTGGATTACTTCGCAGGTGTATGCGTTACCGTATGCGAGGAAAGCTCCCCAGTCATCGCTTACATATGATTTGGCACCTTCCAGACCTTCTTTGGTCATGTATTGTTTTAGCCGGGTGGCTGAAGATGCGGCCAGGGAATCATAGTCTTCGGCGTTAAAATATGCAATGATGGTTTTTGCTTGTTCTATAACTTCCTCTTCTGTGTAGGTGCCGTTTTTTTCCAGAGGGTAGCTTTTGGGGATTGCCCAGAAGCCGGCCGCAAATATAACTACCAGTGCTATTAATATGCTGATTATTATTGTTAATATTTTTTTCTGTTTGGCTTTGGCAAGTTCTTTTTCTGAAAAGTTGTTGTTAAATTCTGATGCAACAAAGGATGCATCTCCCATGCGTTTCATGATTTCTTCCATGGTTTCTCCAGCTTCCAGGGCACCTGCAATGTCCGACTCCAGTTCTTTGCGGATTTCTTTCTTTTTCTCACCGCCGCATTTTAATTTTTTTAAAATAGATTTTATATATTGCTCCTGATTCATACTTCATCCTCCATAATGTCTGAAACCTGTTTGGAAAATCGTTTCCAAAGTTCTTTCAGTTCCTTTAATCCTTCTTTCCCTGCTTCGGTAATGGCATAGTACTTTCTGGAAACCTCTCTGCCCCCAGGCTGGCTCCAGCGGCTGACTACCAGGCCGTCGTCCTCAAGTCTGTACAATATGGGATATAAAGTGCCTTCCTTGAGGGTAAACATCTCGCTGCTTTTGTCCCGAAGCTGGCTGATCAGCTGATAACCATACTTCTCTTCCTGTTCCAGCTGTTTTAAAACAAGCATTTCCAGAACACCTTTTTTCATCTGTTGTTCATATCTTGGCTGCAATCCATCACCACCTATTTAGTATTACTAAGTACATTCTATTACAATATGCCATGGCTGTCAATAGAGCCATGGCATATTGTGTAAATCCTGTTTAACTGTTTATAAAACTGTTTTCCTGACTCAGGTAAAACTGTCCTTCTCACTGAGGCTCTGTATCAGGCGATCCATTTCTTTTTTGGAGTTTACGTTCCGCGCCTGCTGTATGACCTGTGCGCGTTCTTCCTCACTCATTCTGGCAAAATGATTCATTGCTTTTTCATTTGCGGACATGGAAAAAGTAAATCCCATCGGCATATGATTCTCTCCCATAAATTACCATCCTTTCTTAATCGGTCATTGGGCAATTGCGAAGGGGTGGCGAAAGGAACGGTCTGTAAAAACCTTGGGGCATAGCGGGGATGGTATTTCTTTTCCTTGTGCGGTCTTACGAACATAAGGTTTTCTAAATGTTCCGGTTGAGGGAATTTATCACGGACGCAACCGGCATATAGCGGCATCCGTGCCGCGATATGCCTTTCTCCAACGTCCTGTTGGAGAATTGCTGATTTTTAAACGGAACATTAAGAAAATCTAATGTTCTCCACAGAGCACAAGGAAAAGAAACACCATCCCCGCTATGCCCCAAGGTTTTTACAGACCGGCGTTTTCGAAGGTTCCAGAGATTGGAAATTCTGGAATTTCGCAACTGCCTGCCTAATCGGTAATAGTATTTACGGGAATTTTGGTATTATTCACGGTTTGCATAAAAAACGGTTTTTGCTTTCTCCGTTATTTTCCTGGCGCTTTTGATAAAGACCAGATAGTAGCATAATCCGGCTCCCAGAAAAACCAGCCATGCGACTGCTCCTAACTCGAGATAGGCTGAGTAGAAAAAGAAGTAAACTGACAGGCATAGCCATGCCAGCCAGAGCAGCCAGGTAAGTGCAGTACCGTACAGGGTCAATTCAACTTCCTTATTGCCGTTATACTTGTCCCTGCTTTTTGCTCCTAAACGCCAGAAGGGATTCCCATTACACAAATCGGTCAATCCTTCCACAACACCTTTCTTCACAAAAGGTTCCTCCGCCCTGAATCTCTGAAAAGGACAGAACAATGGCGCATTTCCCCTCATTTTCCGGTATCTATAGATTTTGACACTATTGTCATATCTGCGAATCAAACTTACAAAATTCTCCTCATCTGAAGCCTCCGGCGCTTTCAGCAGCCCTGCAGAACGATGTGTGCCGTCCTCATAATAAAACTCCCAATTATAGTAGTTCATACTCACCACCATGCCTCTGCCGCCTCCCCGGACTTCCTTCCCCATATATACAGTAGTCAGCCCCTGTCTGGGAATCCGGCAAAGTCCTATCATGAAAGACTTCTCCGTACTATAGCCCCAGTCCTGAATTCTTTCCTTTTCTCCCGCCAGATCCCTTTCCATCAATTCCAGCTCTTCCTCGCTGATCATTTCCTTTTTCCCGAAAATCAAAAACGCAAGCAAAATGACTGCCACAGTCAACAATATTGCAAAGAACGTTGCCCCGTCCTTATTCCCCATCACCCAGAGACCCAAGGCCGAAAAAGCTATAAGCACCATAAGAACAGCCAAAAACCCCTTAGCAAAATCCTTCATCTCTATGCTTTTCTGAAATGCCTCATAAACATGCGGATACTTCTTCAAATAATTCCCCACCTGTCTTTTCCTCATCCCGCTTCTCACCTCTCCTTTGTAACCATTTCAGTCAATCACTTTCCAAAGGCAGCCGTTTTATAAAAATGCTGCCGTCCCAGAACATCAGCCATAACTACCAATCTCTATGCCCTCTGAAAAGAGCCGTCCGAAAAAACTCCGGCGAATATATGGTGCAGGCAAATTAGTATACTTGTGCTTGCACCATATATCCGCCGAAATTTTCACGGACGTTCCTCACTTCAGTAAAGCCCCCTCTTTTTTCTGAGCCTGCTCAATCGCTAAAACTGTCTCCTCATAAGCCCGTTTCAACATTTCAACAGCCTCTTCCTCCGGCTGTACTCCCTTTTTCAACGAATCCGAAACAGGACATATCGCCTGATACACAACCTGCAGCGCCAGATTTGACGCCACCCCTTTCATGGTATGTGCCACCGGAAAAGCCTCTTCCTGCTTCTCTTCCTCTAACAGCCGAAACAACTCTTCGAAATCATTTTCCACCGGAAATCGGAATAGAAACTTCTTGAACATCCTGTCATTTTTCATAAACCGTTCCGCCGCATCAGGCAAATCAATATATTTGCCGATTTCCATCATAGCGTCCACTTCCATACATATCCCCTTCTTTTTCTTTCCCATTTACACATCATTATTTTTGTTTGTCAGCCAATTCCTCAAATTCCTCCCGAACCTCTTTAAAGCATTCCATCAGTTTCGGTGAGAACAAACCGCACTTTCCGTCCAGAATCATCTGGAACGCCTCATCCTTAGGTATAGCATGTTTGTATACTCTCTCCGTAACCAAAGCGTCATATACATCCGCCACGGAAACCAGCTGTGCCGAAATGGGAATCTCATCTTCCTTCAAACCATCCGGATATCCCTTTCCATCATGTCGCTCATGATGATATCTGCATATTTCATAGCTAACTTTTCCGTACTCTTCATCCCATGCACCCTCAATGCTATCCAGAATATCACAGCCTCTGGTGGTATGGGTCTTCATGTAATCAAACTCCTCAGGGGTCAGTCTGCCCGGCTTCAGCAAAATATTATCGGGTATGGCAATCTTTCCGATATCATGCAGCGCCGCCGCAGAAGATATGATTTCCACATCCCTGGGAGTCAGATTGTATTCCGGATATTTCTCCATCATCTTTTCCGCCATGATCTTTGTAAAGCCCTTAACCCTGTTAATGTGCTCTCCGCTTTCCAGATTACGGTATTCCACAACCGTACCGAGAATTTCAATGATCTTTGCCTTATTCTGGTGCAGTTCTTCCGCCTGCTTATGCAGAATCTTATACTGCTTCCGCAGGGTTTCTGTCTGCTCTTCCACTTTTTCTTCCAGACTGTTCTTATAGTTAAACAAGTCTATAATATTTCTTACCCTCTTTTTTACCATCCGACTGTCAAAGGGTTTTCTGATAAAATCAGATATACCATAATCAAAGCACTGTGATTCTGTTTCCACAGAGGACTCGCCGCTGATAATCAATACCGGCATCTTATCCATCCATTTATTGCTTTTCATTTCTTCTAAAACCTCATAGCCATCCTTTTTTGGCATAATCAGGTCCAAAAGAACAACTGCAATTTCCTCCTGATGCTTCTCAATCATTTCTAACGCCTCATCCCCGTCTTCGGCCTTCATGATTTCATATTTATCCTTTAACATTTCCTCAAGGATATCCCTGTTCATTTCCACATCATCAACTACCAATACTTTATTTCTCATTTTTCTCCTTTCCGAAGCTGCTCTCTGGTTTTCCTCCCCTGCAGCCTCCTCAGCTTGTTTTTTATGCAGCACTTTTGCTAATGTTGACATTAGTATCTGAACATCTATAGGCTTCGCTATATACTCATCCATCTCCGCCTCTATGGCAGCTTCATCCTGTTCCAGCATTCCTACTATGTACTGGGAGCTGATATCAATCAGCAACTGGTAGACTTCAAAACTGTATTCGTCCTCCGTCACATAACTGTTTGCAATCTCTTCTCCCATATTATGAGCATTTTCTATCAAAGTCCATCAGGACGTTCCATGCATTTCCCATTATTTATGCATTCCATAAAATGGATTCCTGATTTCTATATAAAATTATATTAAATGGTGTATTTAATGTCAATTAAGTCCCAACATTTTTCCTACAAAGTAAAGCAATCCCAAGACCCAGCTGGTAAAAATGCCGTAAAGAATTACCGGCCCCGCTATGGTAAATATTTTTACCCCCACGCCAAATACCTGGCCTTCCGTCTGAAATTCAATGGCCGGTGCACATACGGAATTCGCAAATCCGGTTATGGGAACCAGGGCCCCTGCCCCGCCAAAGTCCGCAATGGGCTGATACAGGCTCAGTCCTGTCAGGATTACGCTTAAAAGAATCAGCAAAAGGGAGCACCAGGTCCCCGCCATTTCTTTGTCAATCCCCATATTTTTTGCCGTTTCCAGAATACCCTGTCCTATCGTACAGATAATCCCGCCTGTGATAAAGGCCTTCAACATCTGTAAAAACAAATTGTTCTGTGGCGTAACCTGCTTCACCAATTCATTATATTGTTTCTGTTTTTCCTGATCCATTTCTTTTTTTGTCATGTTTCTATTTCCTTTCCTTCACTCTACAATTCCCTGCAAAAAGTACAAAAGCGCACCTGCCATCTTCCCTAAGGCAACCATGAACATGGCAATGCCGATTCCCCATTTCAGCCTTACCCTTCTTGCAAAAATCGGTATGGAATCCAGCATTTCTGCAATGGATAATGCAAGGCATCCCACAAAACATCCCGTAAAGAACCCCATAACGCTGCACGCTGCCGGTTCCACTGCCCGAAGCACCATGCTGCTGTAAGGGTGGATTTCTTCAAAAATGCTGAACAGCATTCCTATGATCGTCCCCCAGATCACGCACTCCTCATAAAAAATTATTTTGCCCGCCGTGTGGGTTTTTCCTGCAAAACGCGGTATCAGGCCTACCGCCACAAGCACTGTAAAAACACCTGCCGCCGCAAGGGATCCAAAGGAAAGTCCTGATATCGCCAACAGCAGATACTTAAGGAGCATCAATAGTATTCCCCTCCCTGTCCCAGGTTTCTGCAAGCGTATTGTTTACATCATCCTCATATTTTCTCATAGAAACTTCTATAGGTGTAGGATCGTGAGTAATCCTCCGCTTACCGATGTGGTTGAAGAATATCATGATTCCCGCTGCAAGACCTATTGCATAAGCAACCTCTATGGTAAGCATTCCCTTCCCCGCTTCTCCCGTTATCAGAGAAGATATCTGTTCAAAGACTTTCCTGATTCCGATATCATTATGAAATGCCATAATGGTAAATCCGGTTCCAAAAAAACTGACACAGGCTACAAAGACCACCTTTAAGATTTCCCATGCTTTATTATGCCGGGGATTTGAGGAATATTCCAAGATGGTTTCTTCCGCTCCGCCGGGTATCACTAATACCCCCTGACATGCCTTTTCAATGCAGCTGATAACTTTAAGGCGGCTGACAACTCTTCTGGTATTGTCTTCGGTAAAGTCGTAGACAGGGGTCTTTCTGATTTTTTCTACCAGTTCCTGATCTTTTCCCGTGATTTCCGCCACATCTTCTACGGTAATGCGGCTGTCGGTACTTTGCATTTTAGGACTGAGATTCATATAAATAATATCTGTCATAATCATCTCTCCAAAGTTTTTTAATAGTTTTTCTTGATTTTCCCAAATTATGCATTAAAAAAAGATTGAAGTCCCGGGACTCCAATCTTTTTATCTTATAAATCATTTCTTCTATTTCAGATATTTTTTTAACTCTAGTATCAGTTTATCGAGATCAATGGGCTTTGATATATGGGCATTCATACCGCACTCTATGCAATGCCTGATATCCTCTGAGAAAGCATCTGCAGTCATGGCTATAATGGGCAGGTCCGCATCCTCCCTGTCCAAAGCCCGGATTGCCGTTGCCGCATCATATCCATCCATAACAGGCATTCTGATATCCATCAGGATAACATCATAGGTTCCCACTTCCGACTGCTGGAACTTTTCCACGCAAACCTTTCCGTTTTCCGCCCTTTCCAGCACAAATCCGGAAGCCTGCAGTATTTCATTGGCAATTTCCCAGTTCAGATCGTTATCCTCTGCCAGCAATATGCTCTTTCCTGCAAAGTCATTCTGTTCTTCTTTTTGCTCTTCCCTTTCTTCTATGCTCATATTGGCAAACCGGCTCACACCCAGATAAAGATTGGATTTAAATAGCGGCTTGGAAATAAAACCATTGGCGCCTGCCTCAAGGGCTTCGTTCTTGATATCGCTCCAGTCATAAGCGGAAATAATCAAAATCAGCGTATCCGCAGGCAGATGCTTTCTGATCTCACGGGTAGTCTGAAGACCATCCATATCGGGCATTTTCCAGTCCATCAGCACCAGTTTATAATCCTCCTGCTCCTCATGGCGCTTTTTCGCCATTTCTATGGCTTCCCTGCCGCCAAGGGCACACTCTGCATGGACACCCATTTCCTCCAGTGCCTCTGCGGCGCTATGGCATAAATCTTCATTATTATCTACCACCAGGGCATCCCATGAAGGCAGAACCATATCCTCCACTTCTGCCGTTGCTTTTTCCATATCCAGGGTAATGCGGAATTCAGTGCCCTCTCCCGGGGCGCTGTTAAGCTCTATTGTACCCTTCATTGCTTCCACAATATATTTGGTAATCGCCATACCCAGTCCGGTTCCCTCTGTTCTGTTTACCTGGGACTTCTTTTCCCTTGTAAAGGTATCAAATATCGTCTTCTGGAACTCCTCGGACATTCCGATTCCGGTATCTTTTACTTTAAAGCGGCATCTGACATAGCCATCTCCCAAAGGGGATTCCTCCTGGGAAAGATATATGTTGATCCGTCCTTCCTCAGGCGTAAATTTAACGGCATTGGACAGCAGGTTGATCAAAACCTGGTTCAGGCGCACGCTGTCACAATAGACATTTTCCGCTTCAATTTTCCGGATAAAGACACCAAAATGCTGATTCCTCGCCTTAACCTGGGGCTGTATAATATTTACAATACTTTCCATGACATCCCGCAAAGAGACCATGTCCTCATTTAATACCATCTTGCCGCTTTCGATTTTGGACATATCCAGGACATCGTTGATCAGCCCCAGCAGATGCTTGCTGGAAAGCGTAATCTTTTTCAGGCAGTCCTTGACTCTGTCAATGTCATTGATATTGGACAGGGCAATTGACGTCATGCCCACAATGCCGTTCATGGGTGTCCGGATATCATGGCTCATATTGGATAAAAATTCACTCTTGGCTTTGTTAGCATACTCGGCCTCCTGCTTTGCCTGTTTTAAATCGCTGATCTGCTGGCGAGTCATCCGGTAATAAATCGTAAAGATGATCAGTATAACAAAAACAACGGCGGAGCAGAAAATAGCCGCAGTATAGGTACGCTGACTGCTCAATTTGGCGATGGCATCGTCCATAACGCCGTAGGGCATAACCGTTACAAGATACCATTGGGACGCCGGAAGGGGCGAACAATATATATGCCCGTGCATATTGTTTTCCTTAATGAGGGCAGTGTAATCCTCCCCTGCCAATATGGCATCCTGCAGTTCCCTGATATAATCCTCCGGCTTCTTCCCGTCCATTTCCAGAAGCCGCTCTTCCATACGCTGGAAATAGCTGTTTCTGTAATCATCCCCATTCCTGACAACATAACCGCCGTCACTGCGGATAATATGGGAATAGATCAAAGCGTCTTTCTCTCCCAAAAACAGCGCCTTGTTCAAACTCTCCATGGGCACTCCCGCTACCAAGGCAACGCTGGTCTTTCCATCCTTCATCTCATAAGCAGCCCTTTGTACCAGCAAAAGCACCCGTTCACCATCAGCCGTTTCCCCGCTGCTTATTTTTATATCATCCCATTCTAACGCCTCTGCAAATTCCTTTTCATCAATAATCTCCACAGGCTCTCCGTAAACAACTTCACATTCGCTTTCTTCCGTATAAAGCCCCAGATATATGAACTCCCTCGCCCTGGCGCCGAGAGCCAGCTGTTCCAGCATTTCATCACTATAGTTGAACCCCTCCGGCGGTGTACTGTTAATAATTGCTTCCACCTCTGCCAAACGCAGGTCAATAACCGTAACATACTTTTCCTGTAACTGCCTGTTCATCTCCGACATATAAATCATGCCAATATCGCCAATGGCATCCTTGCTTCTCTTGTTCATAAGAACCGCCATGCCGCAAAACATAACAATGCATACAATAAGCAGAATGCTAAAACTTGTTATTAAAAACTTTTTGGTGTTTTTAAACATCCTTACCCTTCTCCTCAATCAGCAAATTGGGAATGATATTATTTTTTCATCCATTCTTCCATCCGGTCCTCAATAATATAAAAAGGAGCCGGGCCCGTTTGTATAATAAATTCATGAAAATCTTTTAAAACAAAATCATCGCCCATTTCTTTCATTGCCGTATCTCTCAAATTAAGAAATTCAAGATAGCCGATAAAATACGTAAGATAGTAAGAAGGCTCTTCTACAACCAACTCATAAAGTTTTCTTGCCGCTTCTTTATCCTCTATTCCGAACGCACTTAAAAACTCTTCAACATCCTCAAGTTCCCATCCTTCATAATGGACTCCCATATCGATATAAGCGGATATGCCCAAATACATGCCGTTTTCCCACGCCAGGACATCAGCAAGGTCTTCGTCCAGCCCACTTATGCCGTAAGAATACATCTCCACATAGGTTGCCCAGCCCTCAGAATAACCTGTATAGGAAAACAAATTGCGGACCAAAGGCATGCCATAAGCCGAAGTGGATACATTCTGGTAGAGATGTCCCGGGTAACCTTCATGGGCCAGCATCGTATAGATTTCATCATCTGCGTCTTTCCTATTAATATAGATAACATTGTTCTCTATATCATCAATAGGCGGCGTCAGGTAAAATGCCGGGCTTTCATGCTCCTCCATGGAAGGATGCACATATTTAATCGTATAATCCACCTGGGGCGGCGCCGGGAAATCCTTCTCGCATTTGGCAATTAAATCCTGCATGATTTCGTCTGGTTCCGTATATGGATAGCTGTAATCCTCCCACAGGTCATACACCTCGGGATTGTCCTCCAGACACATATAAATATTCTGCAGATTACCGACTATGTAATCAAAAGTTCTGTCCTGCAGATCTTCAACAGAAGCACCGCTTCCTACATTGGTACGGATCAGATAGCGGTAATACTTGACGCCGTCATCATAATAATACAGTCCACAGTCATTTTCCCCGCTTCCCTTCAAAGCTTCCAGTTCATCAATCAGCATCTGGTATCCGTCCACCACTTCCGTGGTTACCAGCTCCTTGTTTTTCTCCTTGTAGGCTTCCTTTTCTTCCTCGCTAAGCCCCTCAAAGTCATCGATTTTATCGTTAAAGACCTCTATCATGTAATTGTTTTCTGGGTCTTCTATAAACTGTTCGCACTGGTCTATGGTCTCATCCACGGCAAAATCCGGCATAAAAAGCCCTGCCTTCGCCTTTTCCTTTTCAAAAGTGATAATATCACTGAATACATCATCTACTTCGGAAAGCAGCGCCAGATAATCCTCAATATCCTGTTCCTTGCGGAATGTATATTCCGCAAGCAGAACCGGCAGGGTGGACTGATAACCCCTTACGGGGCTTAAATATTCATTATAGAGATATAAATCCGCCGCCGGAATCTCCGCATTGACATAGTCCATTAAAAGGTCATAGGTAAGCTTCTGTTCATCATTCAGCTTTTCCCTCTTAAAACCTTCCAGCTCACTTTTCATCTCCCGCAGTTCTTTCTCGTTCTCTTCAAACTCCTCCATGGTAAAACTGCCCAGGGAAATCTTATAATCGGTGATATCATAGTTCTCGGGATACGCCAGCGTATAGTGCAGATTAATGGTATTTTCTGCAATATCCTCCTTAAATAGTTTTTCCGTATACTCGTCAAAACGCTCCCTTTCATTTCTGCCGACAGAACCCAGTCCCGCGCATCCGTTCATTAACAAAACACAAATAAGGACACCGCTTAAAATTGACCTTCCCCTAATATTTTTTCCCATAATATAATCCTCAATTCTTTCGTAGTGTTTGGGTAATTGCAAAGCTGAGACGCAGGCGGGCTGTGAAAGACAGGGGCAGAGGGGATAGCTTTGTGCTTTCCTTTGTGCGGTCTTACGAACATAAGATTTTCTAAATGTTCCGGTCACAATGGTTGAATGGGGACGCAACCGGCATATAGCGGCGTCCATGCCGCGATATGCCTTTCTCCGACGTCCTGTCGGAGAATTGCTGGAAATGGAACGGAACATTAAGAAAATCTAATGTTCTCCACAAGGCACAAAGGAAAGCACAAAGCTATCCCCTCCGCCCCCGTCTTTCACAGCCGCCTGCTCATTGTTTTGCAATTACCTTGGTGTGTTATTCTATTCAGATCTTTCATAAATACTTTTATATTTTTACAAAAAATCTCAATTTTAATTATAGCAAATCTTCTTACAAAATACCACCTTTTCATCAGAGAAAATACCGCACAATAAACCTCTCTATCACAGCCAGCAGGCAGGGAAATGTACCTGGCATAATTTTGGCGGGCATGGTGTAAAAAGTGTCTGCATGTTTGTGATTTGATGCAGGACATTAGATTTTCTTAATGTTCCATTCCAGACACAGCAATTCTCCAACAGGACGTTGGAGAAAGGCATATCTGCGGCATGGACGCCGCATATATGCCGGTTGCGTCCTATGCTAATTTCCAAAACGGAACATTTAGAAAACCTTATGTCCGGAATCCCACAAACATGCAGACACTTTTTACACTATGCCCGCCAAAATTATGCCAGATACATTTCCCGGAAACCAAACCCAATCTCAAACTATACCTAAAATTTCTATGATAATCCCCCCTGCGACGCCGCATACATACAGCAGCCCAATCACAAGGAGATTATCCTTAACATCTTCGTTGACACGGCATAACACCAGAAGCCCCACGCCGGCTCCCACAAGCAGCCCCGCCATCATGGCCCCAAAGCTTATGAGCCCTTCCAGATAAAGGCTTGTGATCATAACCGATGCCGCACAGTTGGGAATCAGTCCTATGATGCCTGTCAGGAACACGCCGGCAACCGGTTTGTTCAAAATAAAGCTTTCGATATTTTCTCTTCCGATGACAGCAATACAGATGTTGAAAAAAAAGGAAAACAACAGAATAAACAGAAATATATGTAGCGTATGCTTCCAGGCAGACTTCAGAATGCCGTCGTCACATTTACAATTTTCATTTTCACAAATCTGGTCAATATGGAATTTCTCGCCTTTATGGGGTTTTTGGGCGTAAGCCCTGATTTTCTGATGCTTTGCCCAGATAATATCCACAAGAAAACCGCCTGCCATACCGATGAGGATTTTTAATCCCAGGGTCTTTGCGATAAGCATTACCGGTGCATGCTCCGAAATGAGAATGGGCAGCATTTCATCAGACGTAGACAGATAAATCGCCAGCAGGGTTCCTCTGGTAATGATTCTGCCTGCGTACAGATTGGAAGCCGCTGCAGAAAACCCGCATTGAGGAACCACGCCGCATACCGCTCCCAGAAAAGGTCCGAACTTTCCCGATTTCCTGATTATATCTTTTGAATTCTCACCCATTTTATGTTCCACATATTCCATAACCAGATAGGTAAGGAACAAAAAGGGTAATATTTTTACACTGTCTATAGCCGCATCAAGTATGCTGTCAAAAAGCAATTCCGCCATTGTATAAAACTCCTCCAAACCTCTACACCTTAACCATATTCACGGCTTTTGTCAAGTATTCTGCATTTTGGAGGCCTGTCATACCGCTACTTTTCTTCCAGCGCCAAATGCCGCAGTTTTAAAAGGGTTTTCTTCTCCTGGCGGCAAACCTGCACCTGATTCATGTTTAAAATACGGGCCACCTCCGTCTGGGTCTTATCTTCAAAAAAACGGAGGCGGATAATTTCTTTCTCTTTTTCCTCCAGGCTATCCATAAGATATTTTAACATCATCCCATCCAAAAGCTTGTCCTTTTCTTCATCCTCAGCGCCCTTTACAACCATTCCTGTGCCGGTTCCTCCTACCACCTGGTCTACCAGATAAATTTCACTGCCATCGGATTCATAAACCGTTTTATAAATAGATTCTATCTCTATATTGGCTTCCAAAGCCATGGCAATCTCTTCCTTCTTCAATCCGGTAGCTTCTTCCAGCTCCCTCATAACGGGTTCTCTCCCTTTCTCCCTCCTGATCAGTTCCGCCGCCTGCTTGATGCGGTAACCGTTTTCCTTCAAGCTGCGGGACACTTTTATCATCCCGTCATCCCTCAAAAACCGCTTGATTTCTCCCGTAATCAGGGGTACCGCATAGGTAGAAAACTTAACGCCATATTTTTCATCAAACTGGTCCACCGCTTTTACCAGCCCGATGCAGCCTATTTGAAATAAGTCCTCTGCATCGTATCCCCTGTTTTGAAACCTCTTCACAATAAAGTGAACCAGTCCCAGATTTTTCTCCACAACTGCATCTCTGGCATTTCCATCGCCCTTCTTCGCCTGTATTAACAATTGCGTCGTAGGGTCCATAGGCTACTGCCCGCCTATCTGTTTACTCATGTAAACGACTGTGCCTTTTCCCGGCGCGGATTCAATATATAATTCATCCATAAAGGCTTCCATAAAAGCAAATCCCATGCCTGACCGCTCCAGTTCCGGCTTTGTGGTAAAAAGCGGCTCCATTGCCTTCCCTATATTTTCAATTCCCACACCCTGGTCTTCAATCCTGATATGTATCCGCTTTTTTGTCAGATAAGCTTCGATGATAACCTGCTGCCCTTCTTCCTTCTTTTCATAGCCGTGAATGATACTGTTGGTTACCGCTTCCGAAACCGCCGTTTTCACATCCTCCGTCTCTTCCAAAGTAGGATCCAGCTGCGTCATAAACGCCGCCACCGCCACCCTGGCAAATCCTTCATTTTCAGATAAGGGCATAAATTTAAGCTCCATCCTGTTTTGGGCCTGCTCCTTGTTCATCTGCCACCCATTACTGCAAACTGTATTCTGCTTCACCATTTTCTTCCTCCTAATCAACAACCTCTATCATATCCTTTAAACCTGACAGCTTAATGATCCTGCGAATTCTGGGATTTGCATGGACCGCCATAACCTTTCCACCGTAACAAGATACCTTTTTGTACCTTCCGGCAATGACGCCGATTCCTGAACTGTCCATAAATCTGGTATGGGAAAAATCAAACACAACGTGCTGCACCTTTCCAAGAAGCAAATATTCATCCGCCCCTTCCCTGATCTGTTCCGCCTTGTGATGATCCATCTCTTCCGGCATGGTGATTTTCAGACAGTCATCCTTTACTTCAAACATTTCTTCCATTCTCATACCTCCGGTTTTTATTAAAATAAAAAAGAGAACATGTTATATTATGTCCTCTTTTGTAGATTTTATTCATATTCATGACCAAACTTTTCTTCCGCCTCACGGCACTCAGTCATTATTATCCCCTTCTTCATTGTCGCCGTTTTCTTCTTCAGAATCTCCGGTTCTGTTATTCCCCACAGTGGTAGCATCTGCAATGTTCCGCTCCGCCATATCGGCATATTCGGAATCCGGGAACTCTGTTACCAGCTGGTTATAGAGTTCATTTGCCTTATCCATGTCTTCGGAATCCTGATAGGTCTCCGCAAGAGTATATAAAATTTCCGGATTAGTATTGTCGAAATACCTTGCTTTTTCCAGAAGTTGGATTGCCCTGGAATAATCCCCCTGGTTCTTTAGAGCCTTGCCGTCATCAAAGCATGCCTTTGCTATATCGTCGCCTACCTGGTCCAGCAGTTCCTGATACAATTCCCTGTAAGCTTCCGAAGCTTCTGTTTCCACATAAGTTTTATCAAGCTCGTAAAGCCCGTCGGAAACAGCATCCAGATCCTCCGGATTATTAATGTAATTCCTGGTGATTTTAAGGAGTCCGTCTACAGTCTGAAGGGCGCCCCCTTCCCCGGTATAGGAAATAACCTGGTCCTGCAGCTTGGTATTTTCATCCGTCAGAGCCTCCACCCTCTGCTCAAGGTCTGCAATGGCCGCTGTCTTTTCATCCGCATTTTCACTGATGGTCTTTAACTGCTCCGTCAATTCTGCCTGTGCCGACTGCACTTTTGCCGGCACTATAAGAAAATAGCAGACAGCCAGCCCGATGACCATTCCGATCAGTACATTGATAACCGTAGAAGTCCCTACAATAGGTTCCTTCATGCTCACAGGTTGGATAATAGTTTCATTGCCGCTCTGGTAGGTAATGACATCCTTGGATATGGCGGATTTTTTCTTTTTGGGTCCCGCCGTATCATCTCCCTCCAGCATATGTTCAACTTCCTTTAAATACCTGAGGGTGGTGGTATTGTTCACATCTACTTTAAGACATTTCCGTAAAGCCCGCTGTGCCCTTTCCCATTCTTCATTGTTGATATACAAAAGTGCAAGCAGCTGATGGGCCTTTACAAATCTGGGATTTAAAGACACCACCTTTTTCAACTGTATGATTGCCAGGTCACCGCTGTCCGAAAAACAGTAAGCAAGGGCCTGGTTATATTTTTTGACCGTCTGGTTAATCGTCTCAAGACGGGCAGGATTGGACTGGATATCATTAATATAATCATCCGCAATATTCTTCTGGGGACGGATATTTTTGCTGATTACCCATTCACTCAGGGCAGCAACGGTTTCTCCCATTTCAAAATAAACAAGCCCCAGCAGATTTCTCGCTTCTACATGGTTTTTGTTAAATTTTAATGCCTGCCGCAGACTGACGGTGGCACCAGATAAGTCCCTTACGCCTGCCTTTTTTAAGCCGTCGTTATAAAACATATCGGCTACATGCATGACTTTTTTATATAATTTAACATCTGCGCCGCAACCTGTACAGAAATCCTTATCCGACAGTTCGCAGCCACATTGAAAGCATTTCATGGCACTACTCCTATTCGTCTCTGTACTGATTTTCCTCTGTTCCGGCTTCCTTTAAGATGCCTACAAGCAAATCCGCCATATCTGTTAAATCCTGATTATAGATTGCATCCTCCGCCTCTTCAATTTCCAAGCTGGGATGAAAATGTTTTAATTCTTCTTCAAAATTAATCACGGTAATTCCTCCTTAATACCGACTTAATCAAGCCAATCAAATATAAAGAACCCACAATATAAACCACATCCTCAGGACCTTTTTCTGCCATGCATCTTTTCAGTCCTTCCTCTGCACCCTTCAAGTAAATCACACGCCAACTGTCATATTGTGAGAAATATTTTTTAAGTTCATCAAGACAGACACCTCTTTCTTCTTCCATCTCCATGGCAATAGCGCACTCAAAAATGCCGCTGTCGTGCAGCATGGAAACCATAGAGCCGTATGCCTTATCCTGTACGGCGGAAAAACACAAAATCCGCCTGCCCTTTACCTCCATTGCCTTAACAGATTCCAAAAAAGCTTCTATGCCGTCTTCATTATGGGCCCCGTCAAAATAAATGCCGGGAAACACCTCTTCCATACGTCCTTCCCAAAAAGTGCCAGCAACCGCCTTTGCCATTTTATCCACCGACATTTCTGTCAGTTGCTTCCTTTCCAAAAAAAGCTCAAAGGCACGCAGCGCAAGAGCCGCATTTTCCGCCTGATACACCCCATCTGTGGACGCAATTAGACTAATATAATTATAATATCGGGATTTATAAGAAAAATCAATGCTTTTATGTTTTATTTTTTCTACAGAATATTCCTCTTTCTTCAAAGGGGCACAAATCCCCTCCCGTTTAAGGGTCTGTTCCGTTATAATCCTGCCCGATAGCTCGTCCTGTTCCAAAAATACGACATGCGCGCCTTTTTTTATAATTCCCGCTTTCTCTTCTGTAATAGCTTCTCTGGTATTTCCCAAATACTGACAGTGATCCAATCCTATATGAGTAATGACACATGTGTCAGTATCATCAAAGATATTGGTGGCATCAAGCCGCCCTCCCAGTCCCGTTTCCAGAACCAGCACTTCTATTTCCCCCTTTTGGAAAATATACATTCCCATCAAGAAAAGAAATTCAAAGAAGGACGGGTATGCAATGCCTTCTTCATAAGCCTTATCCGCTGCCTTCTTAACAAAATGGAAGCTTTCCATAAAAAGAGAATCCGCTGCCGCTTCTCCCCCCAAAAGAAAGCGTTCGTGCATAGTCACTAAATGAGGGGATATAAATCCCCCCACCCTGAATCCGTATTCCTTCAGAAGATTCTGAAGATAGGCACAGACACTGCCTTTTCCGTTTGTTCCCGCAACGTGAATCTTGGGAATGGCAGCCCCCGGCTCCCCCATCCGTTTATATAAATCCCTTGTATGGGATAAACTGTTTTTGGCGGTAAATCTGGGAAGTTCATACAAAAAGCCCTTTGCCTCTTCATAATTCGATATCCTTTGCTCCAGCAGCCGGTACAGTTTTGTCATATCCATAACCTTCTTACTATACTTTAATCTCCCATATCACCTTTTACGATAACACTGCCGGCAATCATTCCCGAAATATTCCGGTATTCCATAAACATTGTATTATTCACAATCGGCATACGGCACTGGTCAATACAAATGATACTTCCCTTGTACAGATTTCCGTCAACACGTATTTTGGCATCTTTAGCCCTTTCAATATATACAGATATGCCACTAAGTTCTTCATTGCATTCCTGTATTTTTTCATCCAGCTTTTTCTTTTTATTTTTCAGAGCATTCAGCTGTACCATCACAAGAGGTGCATCTGCTCCCATAACCTTTGCTTTATTCTCTACTTCTTTCAACTCAGCATACAACTCCTGAAGTTCAGCCTTCAGGTCATCTTCTTCCTTAAACAGCCGTCTCTGCTGGGTAATAAATTCCGGCATACATCCTGCATGAACAATGGTCTTTACTTCCACATCATTGCCCAGTTCCTTGCAGTCGATTCCCTTGGTTCCATGGACATTTCCGCCCACAAGGGTTCCCTTCTTTCCGGTCAGGACCACTTTCCCTTCCGCCTCAATCTGTGAATTCAAAATAATATTAGCTTCTACATTGCCGCCGGCCTGGACATAGGTATGTTCAATAAAGTCTGCGTACAGGTTTCCCCGGCATACCACCTTTGCCTTCTGACTGCCCTGGATGCCGCGCTTTAAAATGATATCCCCTCCTGCTGTCAGGTTTACAGCTTCCACAGTACCTTCAATAGTCAGGCTCTTGCCTGCACGGATAATCGTTCCCGCTTCCACATTTCCTGAAATTACTATATCGCCAAAAAACTCAATCTTCCCTATGATCTGGTCCACATCACCCGTAATCTGATGAATATTATGCAGCATAATTTTGCCGTTTTTTAATTCCACCTTTCCGTCCTGGCCTGCCAGATATACATTTTCATCCTCAGGATCCATGACCACACCTTTTCCCTGGACTGAAGGAAGATTTTTGACCGCTGTTACCGAAACCTCAAAGCCCCTGACATCGGCCCCCGGTACCCCCTCTACTGGCGGATGATATTTTGCAAGAACAGTTCCTTTTTTCACGTTATTTACCACGTTTATGCTCTGATAATCCACAGAACCGTCCTCCCTTATGGCAGGCTTCTTGGTTTCACTATTTATATCAAAGAAATACTCATAGTAACCGTCTTTTCCCTCTATGGGTTCAACAAATTCAGCTACCTTAATCTCTCTTTCATATACTTTTTTCTTTGCCATGGCAATGAGAAGGTCTTCATCAATTCCAGCCACCACTTCGTTTTCATGAAGAATCAAGATAAGTTCGTCCTTGGTATAAGCGCTTCCATCCTCTTTGGGCATCAGATACAGCCATGCCTGACGGTCATCCTCCGTAATCCTCACATAGGTCATGGACTTATCATAAATATCAAACAGAGAATCCTCCGCCTTCACACCCTGAAAATCTTTTGGCTTATTTGTATTATCTGTCATAAAGACTCCTCCCGACTTGTCAATCCTTATTTTAAAGATGAAATTCTCATCTGCACCTGTTCCAGCATCTTTGTGTATTTCTCAAGCTTGCCCCGCTCTTCCTCCACTTTTGCCGCCGGCGCTTTGCTGGTAAATTTCTCATTATTTAACATGCCGCTGCTGCGTGCTATTTCACCTTGGAGACGCTTTTCCTCTTTTTCCAAACGCTCAATTTCCTGCTTAATGTCCACCAGTTCTGCAAAAGGCATGTAAACCGTAGCATTTTCCAAAACCACACTGACCGCATCCTCTGCGATTCCCGTTTTATCCTGCTGTACCAGCACTTCCGAAGCATATGCCAGAGGTGCAAAGAATAATGTTCCTTCCCGGAAAACAGCAGCAACTTCTTCGTTTTCCGTTACCACATAGACCTGAGCCTTTCTGGATGGCGGTACATTCATACCCGTGCGGACATTTCTGATTCCGCGCACCGCCTCTTTCAACACTTCGATCTCCTTTTCCTCTTTCGGGAATGACCTTTCCACTTTTACTGCCGGCCAGGAGGAAATCATAATGGACTCCTCTTCAGCCTGAAGGGTACAGAAAATCTCTTCGGTAATAAAAGGCATATACGGGTGCAGCAGCTTAAGCGCATCGATCAGCACCGTTTTTAAGGTGTACAGTGCTGCATTCTGGCTCTTTGCATCATCGCTGCCATAGAGTCTGGGTTTTACCATTTCAATATACCAGTCACAGAATTCATCCCAGATAAAATCATATACTTTCTGTACTGCAATACCCAGCTCGTATTTTTCCATATTGTCCGTTACTTCTTTAACCAGATTATTCAGCTTACTGATAATCCATTTGTCCACAGGCTCTAAGTATGCTCCCACATCTTCCGGAATATCCTTGCCTTCCATATTCATCATAATGAAACGTGATGCATTCCATACTTTATTCGCAAAGTTTCTGGATGCTTCCACTCTCTCATAGTAAAAAC
>CAZZHJ010000003.1:0-32764 GCA_964653815.1 uncultured Lachnospiraceae bacterium | reverse complement strand
ATCAAAGAATCCCATTTTCTTCCTCCGGTAATTATTTTTCTACCGCTAAGCTTTCATATTGACTTAAAATATTCCCTGCCCGGTAATAGGAAAAATTAAAATCAAGTATACCCATTTCATTGCATAAATCTGTTTTTACTTTCAGGTTCCGGACATATATTGTTTCCTGATTTTCTTCCGATTTTCCCTTTGCTTTTTCTTTTTTCTCCAAAACTTCTTCTATTACCCCTGCTTCTTCCATCGCCGGTATGACATCCGTACTTAAATGTGTGAGGTAAATAAAATCTGTAGATTCTTTATTATAGTTCAAATTGTATTTTGCAATAAGATAATCGGGCTTTGCCAAAGAAAAAACGATATAAAATATGGTAACCGTCACCGTTACATATTGCAATAGGGGAAAACGGTTTTTATATATGGTAATAATACAGCCTACCAACAAAATGGAAATAACAACCAAAGCCCAAAGTACCAAAATGCGTAAGAAAGTAAGCTGATAACTTTCAACATACAGCACCATTCTAAAAGCGGAAGATGCAATCATGATATAAGTGCAGCAGGAAAATAGAGTTAATATTACTTTCAATGCAATATTCTCCCGAAATCTGGAAACACAAATTAGAATAATAACCAGGTTGATCAGACAGACAAACAACAGCTGAAAAAATCCTTCTCTTGCATAAGCCGCATAGGTATATCCTTCCGGCAAATCAAAATTTCCCAGGAACAGATAGGATATCTGAATCGTAGAAAAAACCAGATAAACAAAAGTTATAATAGACAGAAACGTAATTCCCACTATTGGCTCCCAACGGTTCTTTTCGGAAGTTGCACTATTTATATTTTCATCCGCCAGATATGCCATAAGCCCGTATGAACCAAGAATCCCGACTACCAGCAGTATAAACATATAAATAGGTCTTTCGGGCAGATCAAAATAAAGGAAAATATTTTCAAATAAATTCCGAAACACAATATCCGCACTTACCAGTAAGCCTATAATAACGACTAACAAAGGAATGGAAATAAAAATTCCCAGCCAGATATATTGTGCTACCTTGGAATTCCCCTTTTTCCTGTTTTTAAAAAACTGTGCTGCAGATTTAAAAGGATATCCTATATAAGCCACTGCTCCGAAAGGGGCTATAAACATTTCTCCAAAAAATTTCCCCAATCCCCACTTTCCCGTATCACAAAAATTTGTTAATAGAAAGCTTAAAAGCAATAATAATATCCCGCAGACATTAAAAATAATCAATACCAGACTTCCTGTAAGACAATTGCTGATACTGAGTACAATCCACGCCGTCAGATAAAACCATGCGTTTTTTCCCGCTTTCATATCCAGACGCTTAAATCCTCCCAAAAGAAAAGCAATCGTCATAAGGGAAAGAACCGGCAAAGAGATTCCATGAAATCCCTTGTACAGGCAGATTGTAAATAGAATTCCATAAAGAAAACAGCCAATTCCGAAGTATTGAAAATCATCCTGTATTTTTCTGAATTTCTGTCCCATTCTTCTGGACCTCGGAATTACATCTCCGGGAAATTCATTCACTGCAACAGGATTCATCACCGGCTCATTCATGACTGCTCTCCTCCTCTTTTAAATCCTCCGGATCCTCCCTCCATTCCAGAATATCTCCCGGCTGGCATTCCAGCGCCTTGCAGATTTTATTAAGCGTATCTATTTTAATGGCCTTTGCCCTTGCGTTCTTCAGAATAGATATATTTGCCAGGGTAATACCCACTCTTTCCGACAATTCGGTAACGCTCATTTTCCGTTTTGCTAACATTACATCAATATTCACAATAATCATGCTTCTCACCTCAAATTGTCAATTCTGCTTCTTTTTTCATTGCCGCCGCCTTATAAACCAGATGGGATAAAGCTGCTGCCGCTACTGTTACGGTAATTCCCGCAAAAACTACCACTACGGACAACAACACTACTCCTTCATGGCTTAAATTCAAGATATAAAGAACAATACTTCCCACAAACAAAAAAATCGAATCAAATGCCGCTAAACCCGATATATATTTTAACAGCTTTGCATTGATATCTGAAAAAGAATTATCCCTTCCTATTTCCGAAGCAATCCTCCATCCACAGACCAGAACCAGATAACAAGGGATTGCTGTAATCCACAAAAAAATCATCCAGGGAAGATAACAATCTTCATAACCCTCTGCACTGTTAATAATTACCTTGCCCCATACGGGAAGAAAATAAAAATAAATAGCCAAGCCGCATACTCCGATTCCAATAATGACGGCTTTTAAGGAATTTGACAAACCTTTCTGACTCATAACAGACCTCCTGTTTTCTTTTATTGTACTTCCCATAATATACCACCACGAAGCAAAAATGTCAACAAATATTTATCGTAAATCAATAAATATTCGCTGACGCTTTTAATTTAACCCTAACTATAATTTGATATAAAGAATTTTATATTTCCTTGGTATCTTCTAAACATTCTGTTAATAGTTCTGTTTGTAGACAAATACCCGTTTGTATTCCCAGTTCTAAATATATAGATTTTAATGTTTCTTTATACAGTTCAAATTCTTCTAAAGTTTTTTGTGTATTACAACCATGCTCTTTTAATGAATTTAACATTATTTTATGAGCTTTCTTTTTCCTTTTGACCAAACTATTTTCATCAATAATGGCATCGCCACCGAATTGAAGCATAGTCGCTAATTGCTGTATATTTAATGTTTCATTAATATTTTTAAAATAGCTTATTTGATATTCTTTTACTTTATTCTTATCCATAAAATATCCTTTCTACAATTATTTAATTTTTGCAACTAATCGGTTGCAAATACGCATATTTAGTGCCACTGCTTGGTAACATACTTTTGAGGTGAAACCATGCATTATACCAAACGACTTGAAGATTTACGTATTGATGCCGATAAAACGCAACAACAAATCGCTGATATTCTTGTTTGCCAAAGAGAAGTCTATCGTCGTTATGAAAAAGGCGAACGGGAACTTCCTCTTTGGGCTGCTATTAAGTTAGCAGAATATTATAATGTATCATTAGATTATCTGGTAGGGCGTACAAAAGAGCGATTACCATTCTCAAAGAATTAATTATCATTCTCCAATAAATATTTTGCCCCGATTTTTGATCCTATTTTTAGCCCTAATTCAAAATATATATTCTGAATATCTCCTGCATATTGAAGCATAGTATCCTCAATTTCTTCTAAACTGAAACCTTCATTTGTTAAATAATGAATCAAGTTATTCTTTGCCGTATTTTCTTTTTGGATATAATCTAAATAGTCTTTTATCGCTTCGTGATTTTTTCTGTAATGGTCTATTACTAATTTTACATCTACGTTATCTTTTGCCCATTCATAATAAGGTAAGTTATCCATATTAGCCATAGAATTTATTCCTCCTAAATTATTAGCCACCATACGGTTGCTTTTCTGCCTTTATTATGCCACTATTTGGTAGTCTTATCAAGAGGTGTTTTTATGAATAATCCAACTCGCATCGAAGATTTACGAATTGATGCAGATAAAACACAACTTGAAATTGCCCAAATACTTCATTGCCAGAGAGAAGTCTATCGCCGTTATGAAAAAGGGACGAGAGAAATCCCTGTCTGGGCAGCTATTAAGCTGGCTCAGTATTATGATGTTTCTCTGGATTATCTTCTTGGAATTTCAGATAAGCGTCGTAAATTTGGAGAATAGATTTGCACAAAATTCAAAAGCTTTCTTTTCTTATAATTCCATCCCCTTCGGAAATGCCTCTTTCCGCATAAGCCCCCACATCTTATCAATATATGACAAGGTATAGAAATTCTCATAGTAATGATAATAGAATGCGCCCCTTAATGTCATATGATAAACGCCCTTTTCTTCTCTGAGAAATCCCAGACATTTAGCAAGCCCAAACTCAAAGCCATACATCTTTTTTAAAGGCACTCCAAAAAATTCTTCAAAACCTGCCGGGTCTACTTTCGTACTGTAGGCAGTCCAGAACAGATAATACACCATTCTTTGACGCAAAGAAAATCGAATGGTCAATGACGTGGGAAGCAGTCCCTCGTCAATCCGCCCACAATATTCTTCCACGGAAAAGGTATTAATCTTAAATTGTTCCTGTAAAAGGGTTGTGGCAGAACAGCCAAAACCAAGAAAATTATCCCGGGTCATGGAAGAATACCGAAGATTTTCTCCCTTGGAAAAGGTCCAGATAGAATCACGGATATAGCCTTTATCCAGACAATAATTGGTAATGGCATCCAGCAGCCTCCGCTTTTCCCGTTTTGCCATGGCCTGAACAGGGCTTTCCGTAAACGTAAAATCAATAAAGGGATAAATAGCGATATGATTTGCTCCGTTTGCAAAAGCAGTATCAATGTCTGCCTTTAAATCCTCAAAGGTCTGTCCCGGCAGCGCAAATATAAAATCCATAGAGACGGTTTCAAAAGAAACAGCCTTTAAAGCATCGTTTATGGCAGAGATATTCACATCCTTACGCCCTAAAACCGCCTGATGCTTTTTCCCGAAAGACTGGATTCCGATGCTGATCTTAGTTACGCCTGCATCTTTTAAGGTCTGTAAAAGAGGAACATTCACATTATCCGGATGCAGCTCTACGCCTATGCCTTCTGTTATTATAAAATGCTCCTGGATGGCTTCAATTATTTCTTTTATCCGCCCTGCAGCAAGAGCAGGCGTTCCTCCTCCAAAGTACAAACTGGTAACTTCTTTTCTGCCTTTTATCTGACTTCCCACCATATGGATTTCTTTTATCAATGCATCTATATATCGATTGCAGACCTCTTCGGAATAAACAACCTTACAATAGGGGCAAAAATTACAAATGTTGCTGCAAAAAGGAATATGAACGTACAGACCAAGATTCCGGCATTCCTCAAAGGAAAGTTCACTGTCAAATTCATTTGTAAAGATAAATGGCTTTGTGGAACGTGTCAGCCACATTCTGGTTAAATTTGTAATTGTGCTCATAGTTCTCCTATATGTATTTTAAATACGTCATCAGCATTTCCAAAATTATTTTAATGTTACCACGGAATAAAAGAGTATATTCGGCCACAAAGAAATAGCCGCATTTTTCGCATAAACCTTCTACCTCAATACATCGCCCGCAGGTGCTCAGCTTACCGTTTTCCATTACCACACACTGATGGCAGGGCGTGGGAAAGCTGTTCCTGATCAGGTAAGGAAAAGCGCTTTTCAGATTAAAGACCGGTGCACCCTCTTTCATCATCCTTGCAATTATATTGCAACAAATGGCTTTTTCCCTGGGACTTAATGAAAGCTCCTTAGTATCGGGATAGGGAGTATGGAAATTAAAGGAAACCGCACGGACATTAGACAGATTTTTTGCCTTCATACACACATCCTTGATTCCGCTTTTATTAATCTGGTTGATTGCCATATAAAAGCAGATATTATCCGAAGTGGCATTTTGAATATTCTCCATAATGGTATCATAGGTATCGCCCCGTATTTCGTTATGCTGCAGGCGGTTGCCGTCCAGACTTAACAAAATCAGATCAGCTTCGGGCAAATCAATGGGAAATGTACCGTTGGTAACCACATTTACAATCAGGAATCCCATTTTTTTCGCTTCTATTACCAAATCCCGTAAGGACTTCTCTCCATCCTTCCACAAAAAGGTTTCCCCGCCGCAGAAAAACAGGATGCGAATGCCCATGTTATACAGCTGCCGCATTTCTTTTTTAATCTGCTTATAGGGATGAACAACGGCGGTAATGTTATTGACCGAACAATGTTTACATTTTAAGTTGCATTTATCCGTAAGGATTATGGTGCCCAGGATGGGGTCCTTTTTTCGGAAAAGGACGGTTTTAATCCCAAATCCGGCAAAGTATGTAAAAGAGGATAATTTCATAGGCAATCTCCAAGGCCAGGCAAATCTGCCTGTGCCGTTATTTGTGATAATAAATGTCGCTTTATTATAAAACTTGTCTATCTGCAAAAAAGTTGCATAATAGACTTCAAAATATTTTGGGCCGGACATTTTCATGTGATAGTAGAGGTATTTTTAAAATTTATTAAAGGTTAAGAGAAACTCCCTTAACCTTTATTGCTTACAATATAAAATACATTTATCAGCCGTACAGGTATTTTTCCTGCTCAGGCGTCAGTACATCAATTTCTTTTCCAAGGAAGTTTAATTTCCTAACGGCAACATCCCGGTCTACTTCTTCAGGAACATCAATGAGCTTCTCTGTCAGGGTATCGCCTTTTTCCACCAGATACTTGGCGGATAATGCCTGAATTGCAAAGCTCATATCCATGATTTCCGCGGGGTGCCCGTCGCCACAGGCAAGATTAACCAGTCTGCCTTCGCCAAGGACACAAAGGGTATTCCCGTTGGATAATGTATAGCCGATGATATTTTTACGCATTTCTTTGGAGGAAACCGCAATTTCACGAAGCCTTGCCATATCAATTTCGCAATCGAAATGACCTGCGTTACAAAGAATCGCACCGTCCTTCATTTCCATAAAGTCTTCTTCATCAATAACTTTATCACAGCCTGTAACGGTAACAAAGAAATCGCCGTACTTTGCAGCCTCTTTCATAGGCATAACATCAAATCCGTCCATAACCGCTTCAATTGCTTTTACAGGGTCAATCTCTGTTACGATAACCTGCGCTCCCAGGCCCTTTGCCCTCATGGCGGTTCCCTTGCCGCACCAGCCATAGCCTGCAACAACAACGGTTTTGCCTGCCACGATCAGGTTGGTTGTACGGTTGATACCGTCCCATACGGACTGACCCGTACCATATCTGTTATCAAAGAAATGTTTACACTGTGCATTATTTACACGTACCATGGGGAACTGCAGCTTTCCTGCACGGTTCATGGTCTCTAAACGGATAATGCCTGTTGTGGTCTCTTCGCATCCGCCGATAACCTGAGGAATCAAATCGGTAAATTCCGTATGCATCATATTTACCAGGTCTCCGCCGTCATCAATAATAATGTTGGGTCCTACCTTTAATACCTGGCGGATATGATGATTGTATTCTTCATCCGTAGCGTCATACCACGCATGAACCTCCAGACCTGCTGCCACCAAAGCTGCCGCCACATCATCCTGTGTGGACAAGGGATTGGAGCCGGTTACATACATTTCCGCACCGCCTGCTTTTAATACCTTACAGAGATAAGCTGTCTTTGCCTCCAAATGAACGGATAAAGCAACTTTTTTTCCTGCAAAGGGCTTTGTCTTTTCAAATTCCGCCTCCAAAGTCCTAAGCAAATCACAGTTTCTTTTTACCCATTCGATTTTCTGCTCTCCACTGGGAGCTAGATTAATGTCTCTGATTTCGCTGCTCATAAATTTTCCTCCATACATTATATTTTATAATTCATTTTCTGCTGGTAAATTTACTAATTATTAGTTTACCTTTTACTTTTCATGCTGACAAGACCTTTTGTCCATTCCCGGAATATTTCTTTTTATTTTCTAATGAACTTGTTATGACTGCAAAAAAATAATAAAATAGGAAAAGGGATTGCACTTGCTTTTAAATAGTGTTACAATTTGTCACGCTTCATTTTATATATTTTTATGAATTTTTAGGGATTTATTTTTAACGGGGGATGAAATGACATGAAAACAGCGATTATGACGGATACCAACAGTGGAATAACCAAACAAGAGGCAGCTGATTCCGACATATTTCTTATGCCAATGCCTATTATTATTGATGAAGAAATTTATTATGAGGGCGTTAATCTGACGCAAGAGAGCTTTTATAAGGACCTTACGAGTGGAAGAGATATTTCTACTTCCCAACCCTCTCCGGGAGATGTCATGGATATGTGGAAGCAGATATTATCATCCGGCTATGATGAAGTAGTTTATATCCCCATGTCCAGCGGATTAAGCAATTCCTGTGAATCCGCCATCGGATTATCCAAGGAATTTGGCGGCAAAGTAATGGTAGCCGACAATCACAGAATATCCGTAACTATGCGGGAATCCGTTTTTGAAGCAAAAAGGCTGGCTGATTCCGGTTTTTGCGCTTCCGAGATCAAAGACTATCTGGAAAAAACAGCTTTTGACGCCAGCATTTATATCGCTGTGGATACTCTGGAATTTCTGAAAAGAGGCGGACGGATCACTCCTGCCGCTGCAGCTCTGGGCGCTGTTTTAAATATTAAGCCCATTCTCTCCATTCAGGGAGAAAAGCTGGATGCTTTTGCCAAGGTCCGCGGCATAAAGAAATGCAAAGCAAAAATGATTGAGGCTTTACAGAATGATTTAAATACCCGTTTTAAAAATGTAAATAAAGACCAGATTAGGTTATGGACTGCTGGAACTGCCTTAAGCCCAGAGGAAGTTGAAGAATGGAGAAGCGCAGTGTCAGAAGCTTTTAACGGATCTGACGTCAATTATAATCCACTTTCTTTAAGCATTGGCACTCACACGGGTCCCGGTGCCATGGGAATCGGTTTGGTTGTTGTAGCAAAATAGGATTGAAAAGATTGTATTTTCTTGCAATTTTACTAATTTATTTAAAAAAATTTTGTTTTTTATTGTAATATTGAACAAAAGAATTTTTGTGCCCGTGAACACTCCATCACAAACACAATAAACTTTTCCCAAATTTATTTTACATCTATACAAAATGTCTATAATTTGATGCGATTTTCCGTATTTGGTAAATTTGCCTTTTATTAGAAAAAGTATTATGATACAAAAAGTTAAAAACCAAATTTTACCAATCACCAAACCAAAACCTTAGTAAACAAAGGCTGTTGTATTTTCTAAATACAGCAGCCCCTTTGTTTTCCATCAATGCAGTTTAATCTTTCTAATTAATTTACAATATTTCTTCTTTCTCCCTTTTGAAAAGCTTCAATATTTTTATAAACCTCTACAGCAAGCCTTGTTCGTGCTTCTGTACTTGCCCATGCCATGTGGGGTGTGATGATAAGCTTTTCGCTATCTTTGATTTTATCTAAAGGATTATCCTGTGTAATGGGCTCTTTTTCCAGAACATCCAATCCCGCGGCATAAATCTCTCCTTCTGTCAACGCCGTATATAAATCCTTATTATTTACTATCGGTCCTCTGGCCACATTAATAAGAATTGCTGTCTTTTTCATCTTTTTCATGGCTTCCAAATCAATCAAATCCTTTGTCAGATCAGACAAAGGACAGTGAACGGAAATAAAATCCGACCGCTTTAATAAATCGTCAAATTCCACTCTTTCATATTCCGTACTGCTGTTTCTGCCTGTAACGGAATAGTAAATCACATGACATCCAAAGCCCTCCGCAATCCTTGCCGTTCTTTTTCCGATATTTCCCAGGCCAATAATGCCCCATGTTTTTCCTTCCAGTTCCACAAAAGATCTGTCAAAATTGGAAAAACGATCCTGATTACCATATGTGCCGGATTTCACATAATTATCATAAAAGGGCAATCTTTCCAACAGGTATAATGCCAAAGCAAAGGTATGTTGAGCAACTGCTGCCGTAGAATAATCCACTACATTTGCCACCCCTATTCCCCGGGCTCTGCAATACTCCAAATCTACATTATCATAACCTGTAGCAAACTCACAGATTAATTTTACGTTAGGGGCATCCTTTAATGTAGACTCATTCAACTTCGCTTTGTTTGCAACAATGATATCCGCATCCTTAACCCGCTCTGCCACTTCATGGGTCAAAGTGTTCCTATAATAAGTAACGCTTCCCAGTTTTTCATAAATAGACAGATCAATATCGTCTCCAATGCTTTTCTGTTCCAATACAACAATATTCATACCCTTACCTCTTTTCCGCTTTACATAAACATTTTATTAGATATAAAAATCCCATACAGATTCCATCCGCAACCTGTATGGGACTTCCTTTACAAAATTATTTCAGTCTTTCTAATAAAGCTTCTCTCTGCTCTTCATAACCCGGTTTGCCAAGCAATGCAAACATATTCTTCTTGTAGCTTTCTACACCCGGCTGGTTGAAAGGATTAACACCCAGTAAATAACCGCTGACGCCGCATGCAAACTCAAAGAAATAGAATAACTGTCCTAAATAGAACTCTGTCTCTTCCGGAATCTTAATCATCAGGTTAGGCACCTGTCCGTCGGTATGAGCCAAAATGGTTCCGTTCATAGCAGATTTATTTACAAAATCAACAGTCTGTCCTGCCAAATAATTCAAACCGTCAAGGTCTACCGGCTCTGTACCGATTTTCAGTTCTTCTCTGGATGTTTCCACATTGAGAACTGTTTCAAACATGATTCTTGCACCGTCCTGAATGAACTGGCCCATGGAGTGAAGGTCTGTTGTAAGGTCTACGCTTGCAGGGAAAATACCCTTCTGGTCTTTTCCTTCGGATTCGCCGTAGAGCTGTTTCCACCATTCGGATACATAATGTACATTTGGCTCATAGTTAGCCAGTACTTCGATAGATTTTCCTTTTCTTAACAAAATGTTGCGGAGTGCTGCATATTTTAAGGCGTCGTTCTCTTCATAAGAAAGATTCAACGCATTTTCCCTTCCGCTTGCAGCGCCTTCCATTAATTTATCGATATCCGCACCGGATACGGCAATAGGAAGAAGACCTACGGCTGTCAATACGGAGAAACGCCCTCCTACATCATCGGGAACTACGAAAGATTCATAACCTTCCTCTGTTGCAAGGTTCTTCAAAGAACCTCTTGCTTTATCGGTTGTAGCATAAATTCTCTTTGCAGCACCTTCCTTGCCATATTTCTTTTCAGCCATCTCTTTAAAAATCCTGAAGGCAATTGCCGGCTCAGTTGTTGTACCGGATTTGGAAATCATATTAATGGAAAAATCCCTGTCTCCGATTACATCCACTAAATCCTTCAGATAAGTTGAGGAAATGGAATTACCTACAAAATAAATCTCCGGAGTCTTTCTCTGATCCTTGGAAATTACATTATAAAAGCTGTGTCTTAAAAACTCGATTGCAGCTCTTGCTCCCAGATAAGAACCGCCGATACCGATTACTACCAGAACTTCTGAATCGCTCTGAATCTTCTCAGCTGCTTTTTTGATTCTGGCAAACTCTTCTTTGTCATAGTCAACCGGTAAATCAATCCATCCTAAGAAATCATTACCTGCGCCAGTCTTGGATACCAATAAATCTTTTGCATCCATAACCTGCTTTTTCATCAAATCTACTTCGTTGTCACTTACAAACTGGGCAACTTTGGAATAATCAAAGGTTATTTTTTTGCTCATTGTATTCTCTCCTTTTTACCGGTTCCTGAAAACCCATCTTTCTAACCAAAATAAGTTTAGCAAAATAATATTTTATTTGCAAGCAAATACTGGAAAATCCGCTACATTTCTGCTATAATCTGTCCGTATATAAAATTATTTTTAATTGTTATATATTGAAATACAATTTTTACACCTTTTTATGATTATGTACTATTATATAGAAGAAAGGGGAATCTGTATGATTTATAAACCAACAGGCGTATGTTCTCAGGCAATTAACATTGAATTAGATGGAGATACGATTCAGTCTGTATCTTTTACCGGTGGGTGTAACGGAAATTTACAGGGCATCGGCGCCCTTGTACAGGGAATGAAAGCCGCAGATGCCATCGAAAAGCTCCGGGGAATTAAATGCGGATTTAAATCCACATCCTGTCCCGATCAGTTAGCACAAGCCTTAGAGTCTATGATAAATTAAAAATTTATAATAACTAATATTTAAGTCTGCAGGAGAATATTATGAAACGAATTGTTTTGACAGGCGGCGGCACAGCCGGACACGTAACACCAAATATAGCACTTTTACCGGGATTAAGGGAACTGGATTATGATATTCATTATATCGGCTCCTACGAAGGCATTGAGTCAAAGTTGATCGAGGACTATGAGATTCCTTATTACGGCATTTCTACCGGAAAGCTTCGCCGTTACTTTGATGCCAAAAATTTTTCCGATCCTTTTCGGGTTGTAAAAGGATATGGGCAGGCAAGAAAAATATTAAAAAAGATTAAGCCCGATGTGGTATTTTCCAAAGGCGGATTTGTCTCTGTTCCGGTGGTAAGGGCAGCAGCTTCCTTAAAAATTCCCTGTATCATCCATGAATCGGATATGACTCCGGGACTTGCCAATAAGCTTTGTCTTCCCGTAGCCGAAAAAATATGCTGTAATTTCCCCGAAACTTTACAATATCTGCCTGAAGAGAAAGCGGTCTTAACCGGTTCTCCTATTCGTGCAGAATTAGCAAAAGGCAATAAAATATCCGCACTGGATTTATGCGGATTTCATGCAAATATGCCGGTTATTATGGTAATTGGCGGTTCTTCCGGCGCTGCAAATGTAAATAAAGCAGTCAGGGATGCTTTACCTAAATTATTGGAAGATTTTCAGGTAGTGCATATCTGTGGCAAGGACAAAATCGACAATCTCCTTTTAACCACCAAAGGCTACAAACAATTCGAATATGTAAAAGCAGAGTTAAAGGATATTTTCGCCATGGCGGATATTGTTATCAGCCGGGCAGGAGCTAACGCCATCTGTGAACTTTTGGCGCTGCAAAAGCCTAATATTTTGATTCCCCTTATGGCAGGAAGCAGGGGTGACCAGATTTTAAATGCGAAGTCCTTTGAATCCCAGGGATATTCCTTGGTAATTTCTGAAGATGATATTACTACCCAGCTATTAGTTGATACCGTCCATGATATGTATTTCAGAAGACAGAGCTTTATCGAAGCCATGAGCCGTTCCCATCAGAAGGATTCCATTAAGACGATTCTTGGTCTTATTGAGGAAACGGTTGCAAAATACGCAGAAAAGTAGAGTTTTCCTTATGGCTCTTTTAAATCCCACAGGGTTAATTGATTCCCGGCAGATTTTTCTTCAAATTCAGATAAATAATGAAAAATCTGCCCATTATTATGTGCAATTCCATTCATTTCGCACTTTCTGTGAAACAACTGCATCAATTCCTGGTTTTTAGGACTTTCTACTTCGTATCTGTTTCCGTATGTTTGTATATATTTTTCTTTTAAATGGGGAAACTGCCTATCCAGTTGTCTATAAAAATATTCTCTGTTTCCCTCCCGGAGAGTTAATCCCATGCCAAAACAGATAACGCCGTAAACCTTTGCCTCCACACACATATCCAGAATTGCTGAAATGTTATCCTCTGTATCGTTAATAAAGGGCAGAATCGGAGACAGCCATACAACAGTAGGTATTCCCGCATCCCGCAGTTTCTTCAATACTTCAAATCTCTTTGCCGTTGTACATACATTTGGCTCAATTTTTTTACACAAATTTTCATCATAAGTTGTTAATGTCATCTGCACAACGCATTTTGTCTGTTCATTTATTTTCTGCAGCAAATCCATATCCCTTAAAATACGGTCTGATTTTGTAATGACAGTAAAACCAAACCCATATTCATATATCAGGGAAAGGGCTTTTCTCACATTGCCAATTTCCATTTCCAAAGGAATGTAGGGGTCTGTCATGGAACCTGTGCCTATCATACACCTTTTCCGTTTATGCTTCAGCGCACTTTCCAACAATTGAATGGCATTTCCCTTGATTTCAATATCCTCAAAATCATGATCCATATGATAACATTTACTTCTGGAATCGCAGTAAATACATCCGTGGGAACAACCACGGTACAAATTCATCCCGTTATTTGCTGACAATATTCCTTTTGCTTCTACATAGTGCATAATGTTTACCCGTTTTTACAATTAATTATAATACCCATAATATGACACCTGCCCGTCATATTATGGGTATTTTTACATCACTTTACTTTTTTATATCTATATGCTTTATGGGGCACATATTAATAATCTTCTTCGGCAATGGCACTTTCCTTCTTGCTCTTACTCTTGCCTTCATTCTTGCTTACATTGTCTTTATCCAGCACCTTTGCTCCCAAAGCTCCCGCAAGTACAGATTTGATATCGAATCCCAGGCTCTGGGTCAGACCTTCCGTAATCTGTGTGGTGGATTTGGTAATATCCTCTACCAGCTTAGCCGTATTGCCTTCGCCGTACATGGTAATCCGGTCGATGCTCTCCAAAGGCTTCGCCACATTGGCAGCAATATCAGGCAGGATATTGAAGTACATTTCCAGAATGGAAGCATCCTTCATCTTAGCCATAGCTTCAGCCTTTTTATCAATACCTTCCGCTTCTGCAATGGCTTTTGCCTTAATAGCTTCGGCCTCCGCAATACCTTTTGCCCTGATACCTTCTGCTTCCTGTTCAGCCTGGTATTTCTTGGCTTCGGCATTGATTCTCATAGCTTCGGCTTCTCTTTCCATTTCGAACTTCCGGGCTTCCGCATCCTTCTGCCTCTTGTAAAGCTCTACATCCGCCATCTGCTGTTGTCTGTACTTATCAGCATCAGCCTGTTTCTTGATGGTTGCAGAAAGCTCCTGCTCTTTTACTTCCGCTTCCTTTTTCTTTAACTCAATTTCTTTTTCCTGCTTTGCGATATTGGCTTCTGCACTGGTTACCTCAATGGTCTTACGCTGTGCTTCCTTTTGAATCTCATATGCCGCATCTGCTTCCGCCTGCTTAATATCAGACATTTTCTTAAGCTCTGCCTGTTTAATACGAAGTTCGTTCTGCCTTGTAGCAATATCCGTATTGGCAAGAACCTCTGCCTCATTGGCAGCCTTCTTCGCCTCAGCCTCTGCAATGGCAACATCTCTGTCCGCCTGAGCTTTTGCAATGGAAGCGTCCTTTTGAATCTGGGACATATTGTCCTGACCTAAAGCAACAATAAGACCCTTTTCATCATCAATTCTCTGAATATTACAGGAAATAATCTCAATACCCAGGGCATTCATATCGTTCTGGGCTTTTCCCTGAACCTCATCACCGAATTTCTTACGGTCTGTACACAGCTCTTTTAATTTTACCGTACCGATAATCTCACGCATGTTACCCTGTAAGGAATCGGTCAGTGCTACTACAATCTGTTCTTCCCGCATATTCAGGAAGTTCTTCATTGCCAGCTTAATGCCTTCTTCATCGGTTTTTACCCTGATTTTGGCAACCGCATCAATATCAACGCCGATAAAATCCAGTGTGGGTATGTAACCATTGGTTTTAATATCAACACTGATCTGTTTTACAATCAGGTTATCCTTCCTTTCTAAAAAAGGAATCCTGATGCCGGCCCGTCCGATTAAGATTTTAGGCTCTTTTTTAAAGCCTGAAATAATAAAGGCAATATCCGGCGGAGCCTTTACATATCCGCTGGCTAATATAATAACCAGAAGAATAACTGCTATTACTGCAATAGCAACTATAAATTCTTTTTCCATTTGTTTGTTACCCCCTTTGTGATGATTAGTAATATGTATATATAACTATTCTAATAATATTCTTAACAATATTCAACAAAAATCTACAATGTAATATAAGGAAATTTTTATGAAATATACTGGAACTTGCCTTTCTATCTTGTTATAATCAAAGATAACAGTTCCGCCATTGACCGGATTGTTAATTTATTTAAGAGAGGTATTCATTATGGAGTATATTTTTGAGGGTAAATTTTTAACGGAGAATGAAACAAAATACATTACCATTCCCTTTAACGTATGGGAAATATGTGAGGATAATGTGGGAAGGATTCCCGTACATGTAACAGTTAATAACAATATAACCTTTGACTGCAATCTTTCTCCTTTAAAAAATGGATATTACAACATTCCTTTAACCGACGAACAATCGGAGGGTCTTGAGGAAAATACATATTATCCCGTTACCTTTTCCGTAAATGGACGGGAGAGCTGTGAACTGAAATCTAGCCCTTATTCCTATGAAAATCCCATTCGAAAAATTGACAGTATAAATATTATCATCCAACCCTGGGATGGTCTGTGCGGACAAACCTGCTTTGCCATGATTGCTGGCATTACCATTGAAGAAGCAAGCAATGTTATGCATTGCCGGGAGTGGCAGGCAAATATGGCAAAAATCGTTTCTTCCCTGGACTATGTGGGAATCAGACATTCCAACAAAATTATTTATACAAGAGGGAAGGATGTTGAACTGCCCAAATGCTGCATAATTATGGAAAATCTGGGCAGATTCAGTCACTATCTGGTAGGTTATGATGGCAAATACTACGATCCCAACAACGGTATTATGCCGCAAATCGACAAATCTAACATTAAGGGTTATCTGGAAATTATATGTGACTAAAAAGAAGGGGCATTATATTCTGTACAGTGGATATAATGCCCCATTCCATTTATATGTATTAATTACAACCGGTTAAATCATAAATAATTTCCCTTTTTATTATCTTCCTTATATATTTTATAGCAGTTAATTTTAGGCGAATCAAAATCTAACAGCTCTATCTTTCTTAACTGTCCTTCAGCAATATAAGGCGCCGCTATGCTTTCCGGTATAAAACTGACCCCGTCAAATTCCAGCAGATAAGGAATCAGCTTCGTGCTGTTATCTATTTCGAATCCAAACTGATAATGGGGCGGAAACAATTCTTTTATAAACAGTCCCACCTCCTGCAATGCGAAATTACAATAGAGATAATTGGAATCAACAAGTTCTCCTTTTGATATTCCTTCTTTATAACTGTTGTTGTGGCAGCCGGTAACCAATATTAAATCATCTACTGCAAACAACTCACATATATATCCCGCCTTATAAAAAGGAAGATATGCATATATTACATCCAACAGGTCATCCTGCAAAGCTTTTATCAAATCGCCGGAATGTCCTATGGTAACCTTAACCGCATTTTGGGAATAGGATTTCATATAATCCCTGATTCGAGGGAAAAGATGGCATTCATATATAGTGTTTGTTGTTCCAATCCTCAATATATCAGGATATTTGTTTAAAGCGTTAATGTCCTGAATGCCCGCATCCGACAACTCCACAATTCTTTTTGCATAACCTAAAAAAGCCTCCCCTTCTGCCGTAAGAATTACCTTTCTTTTATTTCTCCAGAAAAGCGGCCTGCCGGTTTCCCTTTCCAATTCTGCAATACGGTTTGTTACCGTAGACTGGGCTATAAAAAGCGTATCCGCTGTTTTGGTAAAATTCCTATATTCCGCCAACGCAATAAATGTCCGTAAATTTTCCGTATCCATACTATTCCTCTTATCATATTTTCGAATTGCTGATATTCATATAATCGCATTTACAGATATATTATCATGATGCTAAGATTATGGCAACAAAGCAATTGCCTATTACGGGAGGAATTTATTATGAATCAATTAATATTATGTCATGTTGACTCTGACAACAGAGACTTCATTCGCTTATGTAGTGAACTGGACTCCTTTCTCGACATTGCCATTGGCGGGGAATCCAAACGGGAAAAATATAAAAAATTTAATCACCTGGATACAATGGATTATGTAATCATGGCTTATCACCATGAAGAAGCCGTCGGCTGTGCGGCTCTTCGAAGATATTCAGATACGGACATTGAAGTAAAAAGAGTCTTTGTGCGGGAAAGTTACAGAGGACAAAATGTGGCTGGTCTTCTATTGGAGCAGCTGATTTCACATGCCAAAAAATCCGGTTATGGGCGTATGATACTTGAAACCGGCAATTTCCTGCAGGCTTCTCTCCGCTTATACTCCCGATACGGGTTTGAGCAGATAGAAAATTATGGCGCATATAAAAATATGAAGGAATCGTTGTGCATGGGACTTAACATAGAAAAAGGCAGTATCTGCTACTGCCTCAATAGGTGGATTTCGGAAGAAGACTTGAGAGAATTATTTGAATCTGTCAACTGGCTGTCCGCCCGTTATGCGGATAGACTGTCCAAAGCCTTCAAAAATGCAGGAACTGTTATTTCCGCATGGAAAGATGATAAATTAGTGGGTCTCATAGAGGTTTTGGATGACGGAGAATTAACCGCATATATTCATTATCTGTTAGTACATCCCTCTTGTCAAAACCAGGGAATCGGCGCATCCTTGATAAAACGGGTAAAAGAAATTTATAAAAATTACCTCTATCTAATTGTAATCTGTGAAAACAAAAATACCGTTTCCTTCTATGAAAAACTGGGGTTTTCAACAGCAGAAGGTACTACAGCTTTACAGATAAGGACTTTATAAAGCAAACATATACTGATATTTCCTCATTTGATTCCGGAGCAGACCTTCTACTCTTTCCATTTCTTCCTTTTTGTAGAGGGTTTGAAGCTCCCCTAAAATATCCGCCATTGTCTTTGCTGAAAAATGAAATTTTAAATGACTGCCAAAAAGCTGTTCTGCCGCATCCATTTGTTCATCAAAATCCCCGCTAAAGGGCTTCGCTGCAATTGTCTTTCTGCACTCCTCAAAATCTTTTTCTATGGGGTAAGCTTCTCTGGTATCAGAAAAAAGCGACAGACCCATATCAAAAAAAGGGCAGAAACCATATTTCTTTTTTTCGGAATCATAGAGGAGTGCAATATTATTCGTATGCCGGTCTTCATTTAAAAAGAATGCGTCTATTTCCAGCATCTTCGAGAGATATTCCCCAAATCCCTCTAGTCCGGTCACATTTTCTACCAGCTCGGTCACATACAAAATCCTCTGTTCTATATCTGAGATCCGCCCCAGTTCCTTGGCCAGACCAAATCCGGTGTATTGTCTTGATAAGCGCTCCAGAGTTACTAACTCTTCTTTGTCCCTGCGAAAATTTTTACTCCGGCAGCCACGGTAGCTTTTTTCCCTGTAAATAATATTAACCGGCTCATACTCTACGAAATCTTTTATATTTGAATGTTGCAGCAGGCGGGAAATGGCTACTTCCGACAGACTTTCAAAACCAAAAGCGTCCGCTTTATACCAGTAACCGTCCACTTCCCATTTTAGCTGATTTCCTTTGGAAGAATGTCCGGTTCCGGTTAAAATATGCTCTTTTTCTATTTCTATTATTTCCACATTCATTTTTATCCCCTCATTCAACGAGATTAACGTTTTCTTTATCCGGAACCAGATACCAGATTTTGAGCCATTGTGCATCCTCCGCCATTCGGCCCTGGGTTTTTTCTATAATAGAAAGAGGATCATAAAAATCCAGCTCCAAATCTTCCAAAATAAGAGAAATCCCTTCCCTGGTCCTCGGAAAACACCGGCTCTCTAAAAATTCTTCAAAATCCTCCCATGTAGGTTTAGCTTTTATACCGAATGCTCTGTGCAGTAAATCATCGGTTTCATTTTGGATTACGATTTTCTGCTCTCTGAAATCTATTAAAATTTGTGTACAACACTCGTCTTCACACATAAAATCCATACGCATAGTATAATCCCTTACATTAACATTTTGAAAACGCTGATTTAACTGAGCCCATTTACGTACCGTCCGGCAAATTATTTCGGTGTCGGAATTTTTTTTGTTCAGATAACCGGACAACGCCTGTCTGGAAATCCCATATTCCTTTGCCAATGCCGTAACACTTTCTCCTCCGTCACGGCGTTTTTTAATATCAATCAATTGTTCTTTAGATAAAGCAGGTTTTCTTCCTGCGCCTCTTTCATTTATTTTTCCCATAAACAGATTCCTCTTTTATCCATTCTTTATCATTATCTTATTTTGTTCATTTTAATATGCATTTTCTCTTTTGTCAATAAATTAATTAGTTGACATCATCGTCCAAAAAATATGTGAAAAAAGAATTTCATATCTTTTCTCACATACTAAATATTTATTGTATCAATTAAATCAAATGCATTTTCCTCAATAATCCTGCCAGCTTTGTTCCTTTTGGCATGGATAAAATATCTTTCTCCGTTAAAACTCCCATTTTCAAAATCAGTATTCCATATACAATTACAGCAGCTATTACAGAAACTATCAGGGAAATTAAATTACTTTCTGATAAAGAAAACAATCCCTTATAAACACCATATGCTGCTGCCCCCATAACAATGGACGCCCCTGCCGGCAATATAAATATTTTTAAAACATCCTGTCTGTAATTAAGACTTTTTCTGACGGCAACGCCATTTAAAATGCACATTAGCAGAGAATATACAATTGCTGCAATGACAAGACAGTATAAATTTAAATCCGTAAACCATAAACAAGGGATTAACACGATTGTCTGTACAATCAATGCAATGGCAGCATTGATAACAGGCAGATTTACCCTTCCGATTCCCTGTAAAACGGCATTGGTCAAGGTAGAAAGGGAATATAAAACTACCGTCACGCTTAAGGCCCGAAGCAACTCGGCCGCCATATCCAAAGAAGTCTGTCCCGGAAAGAGAAAGCTTACCACCGGCTTTGCCAAAACTCCGATTCCTACTGCCGCAGGAATTGCAATGAGCATCGTTGTCAAAATTGCCGTATGTACTTTCGCCCTCGTTCCTTTTATATCTCCTGTAGCAAATTTACCGGAAATGCTGGGAATCATTGCTGCAGACATGGCAGAGGCTATAGCAATGGGAATATTGGAAATAACAACCGCCTTCCCTGCATAAATTCCGTACCAGGTGGCAATCTGGGAAACATCTACAAATTTCACCAGTTTAAATATTTTTCTGTAAATATATTCATCCAGAGAAGTATTAAAATTGTAAATAAACGTACTTAAAATAAATGGCGTTACCAGAGAAAATATAATTTTAAAGATTTCAGAATGGCTTAAAAGATTTTTAGATCTATCCTTTTTCATTCTCCTTAAAATATATTCCTTGTTTAATCCGTAAACCATCCACATAAATGCCAGGGCAATTAAAACTCCTGCACCCGTTCCAAGGGCACTTCCCATAGCGCCGTAAATTGCCTGGGTTGTCAAATCCTTTTCAATCACTGCCTGTTTCAATAAATATGCGGCCAGAATACTGATAACGGCATTTAGAATCTGTTCCAAAATCTGGGAAATGGAAGTCTGGACCATGGTTCTGTGAGCCTGAAAATATCCCCGCAGCACGCCTAACAATCCCGAGAAAAAAATGGTGGGCGCAAATATACGAAGGACGTTTGCCGCATTTTCTTCCACCAGTACGCCCGGAAAGCCCGCCATAATAAATGTAAACAGACTGGCAATTCCTCCTACTGCAATGACATAAATAAATGCACAATGAAAAATCCTCTGGGCATTTTTATATTCCCGGAGTGCCAGTTTGCCCGCAATGACCTTAGATATTGCTGAAGGTATGGAATAGGAACTTATCAGAAGAATAATGGTATAAATATTGTATGCCGAACTGTAATATCCGTTTCCTTCATCTCCGATAACCGCTGCCAAAGGGCTTCTATATATAATTCCGATGATTCTGCAGATAATACCCGCCATGGCGAGAATCCCCGCCTGCATGATAAATCCGTCATTTTTCTTTGCCAATAAACTACTCCTCTTTTTTCCTGCGGTAGTACATCAGATATTCTACCTCGCCCAAGTCCTCATGAATACTTTCTTCCTTTTTAATAAGGCCCCTGTTTTCATAAAAGGTAACTGCACCATAATTATTCTCGAAAACATGAAGGGTAAAAAAATCATATCTCTCTTTTATATAATCCACCAGCTTTGTTCCGACCCCCAGTCCTCTGTATTCCTTATCAACAAACAATCCTTCTAGATAACCTTCATCAATTCCTACAAAACCCACAACATATCCGTTAATTTCATAGACGTATACCTCTGCTTCCGATAAAGCTCTCTTTACATATCCAAAATTCCTGTCCCAATATTCCTTATCAATAAAATCATGAGCTTCCAGATTTCCATCATACCAGATACGCATGACTCTTTTTAAATCAAATTCATTGTATTTCCGTATAATATCCATTTACTTTCTCCTTCGCTCTTTTCCCACCATCCAAGGGAAACAATGATTAATCACGAAAATAACAACCGTCTCCGCTGCCAAAACCAACAGGAACAGTTCCGTACAGAACCTGAAATTTCCCTGATAATCCAAAATATCCTTATTAAAATGCATAACAACAATGGTGGATGCATACATCAAATAAGTATCAACATGGGTCAGCATAATAATTAAAGAATTTTTCCCGTAAAACTCCAGTACTTTCAAAAGGGGGAATTTTATAAAATCTTTTAATCCGTAACAAATGCCCAGTATTCCTATACTACCCGAAATGGTCCCACAAAAATATAAGAACTCATTATGAAACACCATATAATGTAAATCAACCCCGCCATTTAAACAGCTTATTAAAACAGTAACTAAAAGGAATAATATCCCCAGGGCAACTGCTGCCAAAGGAGGAATTTTTATTTTCTGCCTCCACAGCCACAAATAAAATCCCAGACCTACAAAAAAAGCAATAATTCCGATACGTATTATCATCTGTAAAAAGTACATAAGATAATTCATATAGGGAATATTTCCATAGATACTGCTATAATATTGGAGACATCTATTGGCAATGCAGCTTATGATCATCCACAAAACCAATACCAAAGGAGTCCATTTTTTCCGGAAAATTTTAATAACGGCCAAAAATCCTGCCTCTCCGGCAAATAACGCTCCCAAAAACCATATAACAGACATTCCGTAAAAAATAAGGGTCAAAAATATATTTTGTTTTACCAATTCTAAAGTAATGGAGCTTCCTACAAGGTATGCTTCATATTGGGCAATAATAAAAATCAGACTAAAAATAAAATAAGGCTGCAAAATAGACCTGCCTTTTTTCATAACCGTTTTCGCCAGACTCTTCTTGTCTTCTTCGTGAATGCAGATTAACATTCCGGCAATGATAAAAAACAGGGGAATATGAAATGCCACAATAAAATTGCGGAAATTTTCACTGATATACTGAATGTGCCCCAGAATGACAAGTAATATTCCCATTCCTTTGGCAAGATCCAGATCCACATATCTTTCTCTTATCATAAATTGTCCCCGTAATTGTAATTAACTACAATTATAATCGAAAGAAATTCTTCTGACAACCCAGACGGAAAAATGCAGCAAGAGGAAATCCTACTACATTATTATAATCTCCTTTTATTTCCTTTACCAAAAGAGAGCCCAGGCCCTGAATGCCATATGCTCCCGCTTTATCCATAGGCTCTTTCGTCCTAATATATGCTTCCGCTTCCTCTTTCATGAAAGGATACATTGTTACGATTGTTTCTTCTGCAAAACGGATACACTTTTCTTCCATCACATTTCCATCTTTATCCAGATAAATGCCGCAGACTCCTGTATAAACAGAGTGATCTTTTCCAGACAAAGACATCAGTATGCCAAGAGCATCCTCTTCATTTTCGGGTTTCCCTAAAATTTTTCCCTCTGAGACAACAACAGTATCTGCTCCGATTATCAAAGTTTCTTCATATAAAAAGCCTTCCTTTAAAAAAGGTTTTTCCAAAAATTCCTTTTTAACCGCTTCCGCCTTTTGTGCTGCAAGTTCTATGACCACTTCCCCGGGCATGGCACTTGTGATTTTTTCCTCCGCATCACTTTTTATAACTGAAAATTGAATTCCCGCCCGTTCAAACAATTCTTTTCTTCTGGGAGATCCTGATGCCAGGATAACATTTACAAACTGTTCCATATTTCTTCTCCTTGTATTTTCAAAAAGAAAAGAACCAACCTAACATTCATTAAGTCAGCCCTCCTCATAAATCGAAGCGACAGGATTTGAACCTGCGACCTCTGCGTCCCGAACGCAGCGCTCTACCAAGCTGAGCCACGCTTCGCTATTCAGTTGTTAATAAAGCTCTCTTTATATATAGAGCACATATATTAATATACAACACAAATATTTTTCTTTCAATGATTTTTTTATTTTTTACCGCAAATTTTACTGAAAAATCGGCTTTGAACTTAAAAAAAAGCAATTTTTTTCTTGCAGTATTATCTATATTCTGCTAAATTTTGTCTTGAGAAAGTATGAAAGGATAAAAAGTAATGGAAACTTATGAAATACTTCGAGATTTAGCAATTATTCTATTATCCGCAAAACTCTGCGCCATGGTTGCCAGAAAATTAAAATTTCCCCAGGTGGCAGGACAGATTGTTGCCGGTCTTTTAATCGGACCATGTTTTTTAAGTCTGGTTCAGCCTTCTGATTTTATTACTAAAATGGCAGAAATCGGCGTTATCCTTGTAATGTTTTCCGCAGGTCTGGAAACAGATTTAAAAGATTTAATCAAAACGGGCCCTAAAGCTCTTGCTATTGCCTGCAGCGGCGTTTTTATTCCTTTCGCTCTTGGCGCCCTTTTATATTTCGGTTTTTATGGATTCGAAGGAATGGGAACCGCAGGCTTTTACGCTGCAATGTCTATCGGTGCCATTATGACAGCCACCAGTGTCAGCATTACTGTTGCCGCCCTTCAGGAGCTTGGAAAATTAAAAGGAACCGTGGGCACTACTATTTTAAGCTCCGCCATTATAGATGATGTTATCGGCATTATTGTTTTAACCGTTGTTATCGGATTTAAAAATCCCGATGTAAAACCATCCATGGTCGTTATAAAAACAATTCTCTTCTTTATTGTTGCCATTATCGGCGGGACAATTACACACAAATTTTTTAAATGGCTGGATAATCGTAATCCTCACACTCAGAGAATTCCTATTTTCGGTTTTGTTCTTTGTTTTGCCCTTTCCTATGTGGCAGAAAAATATTTTGGTATCGCCGATATCACCGGAGCCTATGTAGCCGGTATCGTTCTCTGCAGTTTAGCCGATACAGATTATATTAACCGAAAAACCCATATCAGTATTTATATGATTTTTGCACCTACCTTTTTTGTGGGAATCGGATTAAAAACCACCTTTGACAGTATTAATACAAAACTATTGCTATTCTGCCTTGCCTTTGTCCTTGTAGCTTTAATTTCCAAGATTATCGGCTGCGGTCTTATGGCAAGAATATGCAGATTTAAATGGAATGATTCTTTAAAAATCGGTGTGGGAATGATGACCCGGGGCGAAGTTGCTTTAATTGTAACCCAGAAATGCTTATCAGCGGGAATGATTACTGCAGAATATTTTACAGCCGTTATTCTTTTGATTATCTGTTCTTCTGTTTTGACGCCTGTTATTTTGAAGTTCCTTTTTTCAAAAGAAAAAGATATTCCTTTGGAGAACGCTGCTCCGCAGCAATAACTGATTATAAAATGAAAACGGAAAGCAAGATGGTTTCTGCTTTCCGTTTTTCTATTTTCATTCTTCGACTAACGAGCGATAGAATTCCATATCCTCATCAGAAGCTTTATAATAAAATATTAAAAATTCCTCCGGTACATAAGTGCCTTTTATGCTTTCCTGAGATACTGTTATTTTGACAATATTACTATTTTCATAAATTGTAATGGTGGTATTTTTTTCCAAAGTGTCGTCATTAATCAATGCGGCCGGACGTTTAAAAGAAACGATAGTGTACTCTTCCTTCAATTCTTCCACACTTTTTTCCAGTTCTTTCTGATGCTCCTCTGAATTCAAGTCATTATAGTCCAGACATTGATTGAATTGATATAATATTTCCTCCCGGTCAATTACATTGAGAGATTCTTCCTCTTTCCCGGAATATACTTCAATCAAAGCCAGATTACCTAATTCTTCCGCTGTATATTGCTTGTTTTCCTCCTGCTCCTTCATAAACGGGGTTTTATCTGTCCCACATCCGCAAAGTAAAACAAAAACTAAAATAAATCCTAAAACATTTTTCCTCATAATATCCTCACTTTCTTTTGTCGTGATATTCTTCATTCATGATTAACAGCCGGTATGCCCGGACAATACCTGACATATAAATACATAAAAATGCCCCGATTCCCGCCAGTATTATCCCGCAGATAAAAACAATATTATCCAAAACATACATTTCCACCGGAACCAAAAGGGGACAAAGCAAAAATCCTATGGCAATCAGAGCAATACCTGTAAGATTAAATATATGGGCCGCTTTTTTCTTATCGGTATAAGCGGAAATTAATTCTGACTTTACGGTCTTATCAAAAAATAAATTTTCCACCCATATTTTACGATATGGATTATCCGCTAACTTTACAGAGAATAAAAGCACAATTCCTATAATTACAAATGCCATAAACAATATCATGCTGATTTCTGCATCCCAAAAAGTAAGAGACAAACTGCCAATAAACAAACTGACTGCAATGCCCGTTTTCTGCAGCTTTCTTCTTTGATAGGAAAGAAACCCTTCCGCCATTTCCCGGCTGACATAGATACCTTTTTCCTCAGGATTCATCTCGGGCCTTTGTTCGTCTTCCTCATTAAGAAGGTAATCTAAAGAAACATGAAATAATTTGCTCATCCTGATAATTTTTTCTGTCTCCGGATAACCATTGTCACGTTCCCATTTACTGATTGCCTGTCTCGATACCTCTAATTGATAAGAAAGTTCTTCCTGGGACAAACCGGCTTCTTTTCTTAACTTTTGTATTTTTTCTCCAAAGGTCATATCCTGTTCCTCCTTTCAAGTCCAAATCTACTATTTTTATTAGCAACACACTACCAAAATACGGTTTCAATTACGCAACTTTAAATTGCAACTGTATATTTCCTGCCATTTTCCATGCTTTTTAATTATATCCTTCTATTTTATCAGAGTAAACAAACTTCTAAAATACTCTTATATTAATTGTGATAACAAAAAAATTAAATATATCCTTGACAGATATATCGTCTGCTGATATATTATAATCATAATACATCGTTTGACGATACATCATGATACGACACTTCAAGTCCAAAGAAAGGAGAAATTGTTTTGGAAAAGAATATTCCCCTTACAGAAGCATTATTTTATATTCTGCTCGCTGTAAGAAAACCAAATCACGGATACGGCATTACTCAGGAAGTAGAAGAATTAACCGATAAAAGAGTCTCTTTAGGACCCGGGACCTTATACGGTGCTATTCAGTCACTTGTTAAAAAAGGATGGATTCAAATTTACAGTGAGGATACCGAATCCCGCAAGAAAAAAGAATATCTCATTACCCATGAAGGTAAGCTTGCTTTTGACGAAGAAGTAAAACGTCTTAAAGAATTATTGCATAACGCAGAATTGATGGAGGAGGGAAAATAAATGATCAAGTTTCGCTTATATTATGATAAAGATAAAGAAATCCTTTGGCTAAATGAAATGGCGGATCAGGGATATGCCATGACCGGATTTTTCTGCGGGTTTTACACTTTTAAAAAATGTGAGCCGGGAGAATACAGATATCAGGTTGATTTTTCCGAAAAGCCTTTTAGTCTTAGCACAAACTACCGGGAATTTATGAAAGAAATGAATATAGAAATTGTGCAGCAATGGTTTTTCTGGGTAATTTTGCGTAAAAAGGCTGCTGAAGGAGATTTTCAATTGTATACAGATGTGGATTCTTCTATCGCTCATTATAAAAAAATCCGTACCCTGTTTAAAATTGCCACAATTTTAGAAATTATCTTTTTTACAATAGAATGTATATGTGCAACTTATATAAATGCCCTTTGGCCGGTTGCCTGCGCCATTTTACTGGCTATTATTATAATTTCTATGACAAGAGAAGTTGTCTCAATTAATAATATCATCGGTAAGTTAAAAGAAAGAAAAGGAGAAGCTTCCGGCAGATGTATAAACGGCAAATCCTCTCCTGTTTTAGCGGCAGGCTTATTGCTAAACGGCTGTGCGCTGATGATCGATGACGGTATTTCTCCCTATATAAAGCATTCTGTTCAAATTATCGCAATTATTCTTATGCTGATTGGAATCTACCAGACAAGACATATTTTTTATCAGGATTAATGAAAGGAGAAATATTTATGAATCGTTTTAAAAAAATTTACAAACAGGGTACAATTGATGTGGTTGAAATCTGGGTAGACACAGAAACTGGTGTAAACTACGTATTTTTCAAAGATGGATATGCAGGAGGTTTCACTCCATTACTCAATAAAGAAGGAAAACCGGTAGTAACACAGTAATACTTTAAAAAGGCAGAGCTATGACTCTGCCTTTTTGCATATCGTTTCTTTTTGCATACTATTTCTTTCTATATATAATGTACTTACAAATGGGATTTCCCAAGGCAGAAAATTTTTCCTCGTATTCCGTCATAATGTTTCCTTGAATCATTTCCTCATCGTGATGTAAATCAAAGGTCACTTTTTCTGCTTCCCATCCCGCTAAAGGGAGCTGTTCCAGTGCAAAGTCAAATAAATCTTTATTATCCGTCTTAAATTCCAGTCTTCCTTCTTTTTTTAATATCACATCATATCTTGCCAGAAATTCTTTGGAAGGCAGTCTTCTTTTGGCATGGCGGTCTTTAGGCCATGGGTCGGAAAAGTTCAGATAAATTTTATCCACTTCTTCTTGATCAAATACTTCCAAAATATCTTCTGCGTCCATTCTGATAAATTTTAAATTGGGAAGCTCATTCTTTTCCATCTTTTGTATGGCGCGGAGAAGCACACTGGAATATTTTTCTATTCCGATATAATTTATTTCCGGATGCAGTGCAGCAAGTTCCATAATAAACCTGCCTTTTCCCATTCCAATTTCAATATATAAAGGATTATTGTTTCCAAAAAGCCCTTTCATAGATCCTTTATATTGTTCCGGGTCATGAATAACATAAGAAGAATCGGAAATAATTTCTCTTGAACCGGTAATATTTCGAAGTCTCATAAATTTCTCCTTTTTTACTTTGTTTTTTCTTGATTTTAGTGTATCATTAAATTTGGTTTAATTAATAACAAGGGAGAATCTAAATGCATCGCAATTTCTTACACAAAATCTGTATTATCAGCCTTTGCACAGTAATCTGTGTTGCGAACCTTTTTACAAATGAAAAAATTGTTTATGCAGAACGAGATTACCAGGAAGAAGCAGAAACCCGGAAATCCCAGCCCATACAGAGCAATCAGATTGAAAACTGGCCTCAGGGACCTGAAATCGGTGCAGAAAGCGCTATTTTAATGGAAGCCAACACCGGTACGATTCTCTATGCCAAAAATATAGATGAAAAATTATATCCTGCAAGTACAACTAAAATATTAACATCTTTAGTTGCAATAGAAAACTCCGAAATGAATGAAACCGTATACTTTTCTCATGAAGCTGTTTTCAGCATTGAAAAGGGTTCCTCCAATATGGGTATGGATGCGGGACAATCTATTTCCATGGAGCAATGCCTTTATGGTATTTTAGTTCATTCTGCAAATGAAACATGTAATGCCGTGGGAGAACATATTGCCGGAGATATAGACGGATATGTGGATATGATGAATCAAAAAGCCGCTGAACTGGGCTGCACAAATTCACACTTTGTCACAACAAACGGTCTTCACGACGAAAATCATTATACCACAGCCCGGGATCTTGCCACAATTGCCCGTGCATTTTTCTCCAATGAAACTTTATCCAAAATATCAGGAACTGCCCATTATTATATTCCGCCTACAGACACCCAGCCCGATGAAATAGACTTATGGACACACAATTCCCTGACAAAAGGGACCTATACTTATGACGGATATATCGGCGGAAAAACCGGATATACTTCTGATTCCAGACAAACTCTGGTATCCTGTGCAGAACGGGACGGTATCAAATTGATCTGTGTCATTATGAAAGAGGAATCTCCCAATCAGTTTTTAGATACTATCGCTCTTTTTGATTATGGGTTTAATAATTTTCAAAAAATAAATATTGCAGAAACTGAAACCAATTATACGATTAATGATTCCGAATTATTTAATATAGACAGTGATGTATTTTTCAATAATGATCCCATTATTGAGATAAATCCCACTGATTACGTAATTATTCCCAAAACAATTTCCTTTGAGGACCTGACTTCTAATTTATCTTATGAAACTGCAAACATGGAAACTTCTGATTCCCTGTTAGCCACTATACACTATGAATATCAGGGTGTAGAAGTCGGAAATGCCGCCATTATTTTAACTCCCATACAGGAAACTTCTGAAAACAAGTTTTTATCAGATTCGGAAACAATATCTCTAAACGGTTTCCCTTCTGCTAATGATCCTCTTTCGGGAAGTAAAATTATTTTTATTAATATTTTAAAAGTCATTGCCATTATACTCATTGCTTTAATAGCTATTATGGTAATCATTTTTACAGTGGCATTCTGCAAGAATTATAATTTTGCAAGGAGAAGAAAAAGACGCCTCAGCAGAAAACGGCGTCGAAAAAACCGATACGGAAACAGTCGTTTAGATTTTTAAATTTATAAAAAGCCAGACACAAGGTTTATTGACCGGCTTGTGCCTGGCTTTTTAATTTATTGAATTTTTCTTTAATTTCCTGCAGCTGTTCTTCAGAAATCTGTTTCATGGTTTTTACAATAAAAATTTTTCCGTCTTCCGTTTTTCTTAAACGAATCTTACCTTTTATATAACCATGCTTTTTGCAAAAGGAGACACAATAATAATGTTTACTATTGCTTGTAAACCATGGAATCAGCTTGGAAGTGCGTCTCTTACATAAATAACAGCCACTATACCGTACTTCCCTGTCATTTAAAGCTCTTGCCTTTGTATCAAATCCTCTGGAAATATATTTATAATAGTCATTAAATAAAATTCTTACTTCTTTCTTTTTACTTTCCGGAATATGAAAAGTATCATAAGAATATTTTTCCCGGTATTCGGAATCTAAATGAGATAAAACCTTTGCCGTGTAGTATGCATCATCAAATGCTCTGTGAAAAGGAATATCCTTATGAATCTTACATAAATCTACTGCATACTCCAGGGTATGTTGAAATTTTCTTCCTTCAAATTGTAAAGAAAATATTTTTTGAACATCCAAGAAACGAATGGGTTCATCCGATAGAGGCTTTAAGTGATAAAACTTAATGTTCCTTTGCAATTCTATCAAATCAAGATTTCCCCATGTACAAAATAAATAATTCTCTCCACAAAACTTTATAAAGTCTTCTGCAACTTTTTCAAAAGACCTTGCTTTCTTTAATTGTTTCATATCCAGATTTACAATATTCCCTGTAATCCGATTAATGTTTTTATACACCTTCGGCCTGACAAGTTCATTAAAACGACCAATTTCCTCTAAGTCACTATTCAATTTAACAGCTCCGATTTCAATAATTTCAAAAGGAAGCTTTTTATTGGAAAATTTTTTCCCTGAGGAAGATTGATTCCACTCTAAATCAAAAACAATATAATTCAAAATTTTTCTCCCGAAAGTTTTATCACTTCTTTTATTACAAACATAAATTGTATATAGAAATAGCCGGAAAATTCCGGCTTTTCAATGTTCCCTGGGGGAATCGAACCCTCAACTGCCCCTTAGGAGGGGGCTGTTATATCCATTTAACTAAGGAAACGCACATAAATTACTTTATCATTCCCTTTACAAATAGTCAAGACCTGTCCCTTTACAATTATTCCCTTTTCCCGTCATTTTCTCATTCCGGAAAATGAATGGTTCCCTGCAGCCAGATTGCGCCTTTAAATCTTCTGCCTATGGCCGGTTCACCATATAAATCATGGGAATTAATACAAATATCCATATTTAAATCGTTGCAATCAACTGTTAACTGCCATACTTCTTCTTTTGTTATAGGATTTTTTGCTTTAGATACATCCAGTATTTCCCCTAAAACAGCATATTGATCGCACTCAACTCCATAAGGCATAAAGTAAGTATCCACCAGGGAAAGCACATCTTCCTTTACAATCATTTTCGCAATGCTGGTATAAGTATCCATATCATCCAATGTAAGATTTTCAATAGCATCTTCATCACCTTTTCTTGCCTGGGCAATTAAGCGGTTACGGTCATTGGACATTTTTCTGGTTCTTCTTACATCCTGCTCATTTTTTAAAATAGGCATTATAATTGTGCCCTGGGTAGACAATGCTCCCAGGCTTAAAGAGGTTCCCATAATCGGAAGTTCGTCAGAATGCTTTCTCTTTAAATAACCTACAATATTCTGTAAATAGAAAATTAAGGATACTCCTACTTTTATATCATCACAAATTCCTGCATAAGATTCTTTTTCAGCATGGCGTTCCACAGAGATATCGGCATAAGAACTGATTTGGGCACCTTTAAAAAAGGGAAAATAATAATCCATAAGAAAAAGATTATTTTCATCATATTCTCCTCTTACGCAAATTCCCATATTCTTGCCACAAAACAAATTGTATTCCGCCAGCAAAGTCTCCTGATCTAAAGATGTATATAATCTTTCATCAGCATTTTTTACGGCAATGGAAATCAATTCATTTAACTGCCGCCTGTTTTTCAGTTTACTAAATCCGATTGCTCTCAAATACTTATGCAACATAATACCTCAAATGCGGGAAAATGCAGTATAAAATTTACACTGCATATTCCACATAAATATTTTAGTCATGTTTTGGTTTTATCTCGGTCATGCCTCCCATATACGGACGGAGCACTTCCGGAATTACTACAGAACCATCCGCCCTCAAATTATTTTCCAGAAAGGCAATTAACATTCTGGGCGGAGCTACTACCGTATTATTTAATGTATGGGCAAAATATTTACCGCTTTCTCCGTTTACACGGATCTTTAATCTTCTTGCCTGGGCATCTCCCAGATTAGAACAGCTTCCTACTTCAAAATACTTTTTCTGTCTTGGCGACCATGCTTCCACATCGAAAGATTTTACTTTCAAATCTGCCAGATCACCGGAACAGCACTCTAAAGTACGAACAGGAATATCCATAGAACGGAATAAGTCTACTGTATTCTGCCATAATTTTTCAAACCACATAGGTGACTCCTCCGGCTTACATACC
>CAZZHJ010000002.1:0-35745 GCA_964653815.1 uncultured Lachnospiraceae bacterium | reverse complement strand
TGAACGACCTACACCCTTAGCAGGGGCGCCTCTTCAGCCTCTTGAGTATTTCTCCGTACCGCTGAACTTTATCCTCTACCAATATAAAGTTGCTACGTCCATTTCGTGACGCAAAAATTATTATACATAAGTGGATTTTATTTGTCAATTGATTTTATCTATCTTTTCAAGATAATTATAGCCATTACTGCATTATTCATACTTGGCAATGGCCTCTTCAATTCGCCTTTTTACATCATCCGCAATTTCATTGGATTTCATATGCTGGTATTCTTCATAATACATCGGTTTTAAGTAAATCAGTTTTACTGTTACCGGACGTATGGAATTTTCATCAAAAGGAACAAAGGAATTGATCAAAGCGCAGGGCACAATAGGACATTTTGCTTTCTGTGCGGCCTTAAAACTGCCTCCTTTAAATTCTAAAAGCTTATTTCCATTTCTACTCCTGTGACCTTCCGCAAAAATAATATAATTGCGGCCTTCCTTTACTTCCTTTGCCACCTGATTAATAATCTGCATGGACTGGCGAAGATCATCTCTGTCCATAGCGAGGGAACCTGTAGCCTCAATTGTCTGTTTCAGCAAAATAACATCCTTTGCTTCTTTTTTGATAACAAAGGCAAAGGGCCTTGGACATGAATATAAAAACGTTAAAACATCAAACAGCCCCTGATGATTCGGATAAAAAATAAATCCGTCCTTTTGGGGAATGTTCTCCTGTCCATGTACCTCTATGGTAATATTACCGGCATGAATCCCGTGGGTGGCAATGCCCTTTGCAATCAGAAATCCCGGCATATAATCTCCATTATAATTTTTACCTGCCTTCCACAATTTAAAAAACATAATAGGAACCAGGAACAATTTTCGAATAACCATTAATGCAATACGCATAGAAACCTCTTTCTTATCAAACTCAATATCTGGTATATCTAAAGAATCATCTTACATATATATAGGAAGAAACTCATTTTATCCATTCCAAATAAATTTCTTATTTTTATGTTTTATGCAAAATCCGCTTTGTCTTATTCCTGCTCATAAGCTTTGACAGCGGTTTCATACAAATTGTTGCCGTCCTTGTCTATAACCACAATAACCGGAAAATCTTTCACTTCCAATTTACGGATTGCTTCTGTTCCCAAATCGTCATAAGCAACTACTTCCGATGATAAAATAGATTTGGATAAAAGTGCGCCTGCGCCTCCTACTGCCGCAAAATACACCGCGCCATTCCTTACAATGGCATCCCTGACCGCTTCGGTTCTTTTTCCTTTTCCGATCATTCCACGCAGTCCCAAATCCAAAAGTTCAGGAGCGTATTTATCCATTCGGCTTGCCGTAGTAGGTCCCGCGGAACCGATAGGCCTTCCTTCTCTGGCCGGTGAAGGTCCCATATAATAAATAATGTTATTTTCCATATCTATAGGCAGGGGCTGATTATTCTGCAGAGCTTCATACATTCTTTTATGAGCGGCATCCCTTGCAGTATATATTGTACCGGTTATATAAACATAATCTCCCGATTTTAGTTTTGCCGCATCTTCTCCGGATAATGGTGCTTTGATATATTGATCCATTTTCTCTTCCCTCGTAAATCTTTCTATACATTTTCCACGTTTGTTACAGCACTCTGACACTGTGTCTGTTTACATGGCAGCAAATATTAACTGCCACAGGAAGTCCTGCAATATGGGTGGGATAGGTATTGATATTAACTGCTAGGGCAGTTGTGGTTCCTCCCAATCCCCCCGGCCCGATACCGGTTTTATTTATTCTGGTTAAAAGTTCTTCTTCCATTTCTTTTACATATGGAATAGGGGAATGTTCATCTACCGGTCTGGTAAGAGCCTTTTTGGCCATCAAAGCACATTTTTCAAAAGTGCCTCCCACTCCAACTCCCACTACCATAGGCGGACAGGCATTAGGACCTGCATCTTTAACAGCTGTTAATATGGCGTTCTTTACACCTTCGATGCCGTCAGCCGGCTTCAGCATAAATACACGGCTCATATTTTCGCTGCCGAACCCCTTAGGTGCAACTGTTATTTTAAGCTTATCTCCGGGAACAATTTCATAATGAATGACTGCCGGGGTATTATCTTTTGTGTTTTCCCTGATTAAGGGATCCTTTACTACTGATTTTCGAAGAAATCCTTCCACATAACCTTTTCTGACCCCTTCATGAACGGCATCTTCCAGAGAACCTCCTTCAAAGTGAACATCTTGTCCCACTTCCATAAAAATAACTGCCATTCCCGTGTCCTGGCAAATGGGAATCATATCCTCTCCCGCAATATTCAGATTTTCCTGAAGCTGACACAAAATCTGTTTCCCTAATGGCGCTTTTTCCTTTTCGCAGGCATCCTCCAACGCCGTTTTCATATCCTTTGTAAGAAAATGATTGGCTTCAATACACATTTCTTTAATATTCTGCGTCACTTCTGAAATTTGTATGGTTCTCATTGCTTTATCCTTTCCACGATTCCTTATATCTATTTTATCTGTTTTTACATTTATTATGGAAATAATACTAACACACTTTTTATATTATATAAATTTTTACTTTCAATTTCAACGAAAAAAGCCATATATCTGCTTTTTCTGATTTTTTAGCAGTTATATGGCTTTTTTAGGAGTTTTTCTGTGCAAGTATTTAATTTAAAATTTATTAAACCTTTTGTATAGGAGAGCGGAATACATAACGGGGTTTTATTCTCTTTTCAGAAACAATATCTGTATTACGGTATACGCTCAGCAATAATCCTGTCAGTACTCCATTGACAACCGCATTCCCCAGACCATAGGATAAAAACGGCATGCTCATCTGGGCAAAAACATTGAAAACGGCTATATTGGAAAAAAGATAGAGAATACTTTTTACGGACAGCAGGCATACACAGCCAAGGCTAATCATTGAACCCAGCTGATTTTTTTGCTTAAAACTTAACCGGAATCCTTTCCACAAAAAGTATGCAACGATTCCCAAAACTGCCACGGTAAATGCCACTCCAAAATACATCAGCATAGATGTTACTACATAATCATTCTGAATAGCGGGAAGCGACGTAAGCGGCAGTTCTTTATTTCCAAAAAGACTGATATGGTTCAGTTCTTCTTTTATTACTTCTATATAATAGGATTCCTCGGTCTGCGTAAATATTGACCTGATTCTTGCTGCCTGATACTCATGGAGAAACAAACCGCCTTCCATATGAAATGCGGAAGCTATTAGTATCCCTGGGAAAGCTATGGCGGGAATCCATATAAGGGCAAGCTTACTTGCCTTCCTTTCTCCAAACCATCCCTTTATAATGGAAACGGTCAAAATGAAAAGGGCAGCTATGAATAATTCTACTGTTCCTCCTGCAGTTGACAAGGTGGGGACAAGAAGAAACATTGCTACGCCATAAAGAGCAATGCATTTTAATAAGCCCTTTATTCCTTTTCCTCTATAGCAGAAAACCACTGCCGCAAACATAGGCGTCATTAATGTAACAATATAATATCCAAAAGTAAAGCGCAAAGAGTACGCCATAGAATTTCGTATAAAATGGTTTATCAAAAGGCAGACACAGGCAACACACCAGATTGCTACAGGGTGTTTTCCCAAAAAGGTATAATCAACAGCACATATAATTGCTATTACCACAAAACCTATGAGCGTATTCAAAACTGCATTGCCGATAAAACTATCCCTGATAGTCGTTACATTGACATCGTTGGAAAGACATCCGACTTTAAAAATAATAATCTGCATCACTAAGCCGATAATACTCAGCAAAGCCGCTAATATAATAAGCTCCCACTGCATTCTGGGCCTGTGAACCCGGTCTAATGCCACTCCTGTTTCTACAGGATCGCCCATTTCCAAAACAGCCTTTTTTACCGCTTCGTCTTCTTCCATTCCACTTTTTATGTAGGCCTCGGTCTGGTCACTAATATGGTTTTCTATTTCTTCTACAATCATGGGACGGGCTTTCTTGCAGCGAATCTGTTCCGAAAGCGTGTCAAGATATTCATGCAATTCCATAAACTGCACCTCCCAACACATCGGCAACCGCACCGGAATACTCTTTCCATTCCTCCTGTTTAACCTTTAAAAAGCTTTTCCCTTCTTTTGTAATGCTGTAATATTTTCTTACCTTCCCGGACGCTTCTTTTTCGTAAACGGTCAAATATCCTTTTTCTTCCAAAGAGTGAAGCAAAGGGTACAAAGTCCCCGCTTTTAAGACAAAGACATTCTGGGAACGCTTTTGTAAGGTTTCAATCATTTCATAACCATACATATCTTTTTCTGATAATAATTTTAGAAGCAGCATGGTGGTGCTTCCTGAAAGTAAACTTTTGTCTATGGGCATTTCTTTTCCTCCTGTCATCAATTTTGTTGATCGTTATTCATTGCGCGCTATTGTATCGACAATCTATATATCGATTATCTATATAATAGCATGAATATTTTTTCTGTCAAGAGGATTTTTCATTTTAAGCTGCATCTTCCATATATTCTCTGTAATCTTCTTCACTTGCAAAAAGCATATATCCGCTTCCCGTAAATCCCATATATCCGTCTGTCACCACATATCCTTTCATAAATAAAACCTCCTTGCCAAACTAAAATGTTCCTGTTACTTGTTTTAGTCTAGCAAAAGAGGTGTCCTATAAAACGGTCTTATCTCTCATGTTTTAAGCCTTAAATCCATTGGATAAATGCTGTTTTATCTTTTCGGTTATAGCCTGCCTGTTCATAAAATTTAAGGGTGCTTTCCGATTTGGAACCGGTAAGCAGCATTAACTTATAACAATTTTCTTTTACCGCCAGTTCTCTGGCATAATTCAGACATTCTGTTGCCAGTCCCTGCTTACGGTAGTTTTCATCGGTAATTACATTTTCCACAAATGCATATGGCTGCTGTCCGTGGGTTAAATTAGGTATAATAACGCAGACACAGGAAGATACGATTTTACCGTCTTTTTCCGCCACAATAATATGATGGTCTTTATCATTTAAAATCCGGTTCCATAAGTTCAGCATTTTTTCATCTTTGACCGGAAAGGGATTATCATGAAGCTGCATATACAATTTCATCAACCCATCGTAATCATTTTCATTGATTTCTCTAATCATGGCTAACGTTTCCTTTCTGCACTTTTTATTTATTCTAACATATTTTATTTGCTTTTACCTTAAGTTTATCTTAATTATCATCTGAAACAGATTGTTTTCTACCGTCATTCTATGGATGCCTTTTGAGCAGAAATCGGATTCCGGACTGCAGATGGAACTGCCGTAACAAAGTAAAACGCTCCTGACAGCCATTCTTTATGCTGCCCGGAGCGCCATTCTAAATCAGTTTACTATTTCTGCATTATTACAAAACTATTCTATTTTATTCATAAGATCAATCAGACGATAGTTTTTTGATAATGTCCTTTTTCAGGCTTTCTTCTGCAAAAGACGTTTCCATGGCCTGTTTCATAATAGCTGCCGCCTCCTCTATTGTCAGAGCAAATTTCTCTTTTAACACATTTAACTCATTTGTAATGGTTGTATTGGTAACAGTGCGGTTATCCGTGTTAATAGATATTTTGATTCCCCGTTCCAGAAATTCTCTGAAAGGATAATCCTGCCATGAAGAAACTGCTTTTGTCTGCACATTGCTGTTGGGGCACAATTCTACCCCGATATTCTTTTTACAAAGTATTTCCAAAAGCTGTTCATTTCCACTCATTGCAATTCCATGACCTATTCTGCGGGCCCCCTCCAAAACTGCAATTTCAATATTCTTTGCTCTTCTGCACTCTCCTGCATGCACCGTAAAAGGAATATCCATTGCGGATGCGCGTTTAAAATAAGAGAGAAATTTTTCGTTTGCAAATGCCGCCTCATCTCCTGCAAGGTCTGCACCACATACGCCCCAGGACAGATATTTTTTTGTTAGTTCCAGAATCCGGAAATTCTGTGCCTCCGTGAAATGACGCATTCCGCACAAAAGCAGTTCCACATGTATTCCACATTCCGCTTTTGCCCTGACAAGTCCTTCTATGGCAGCTTCTATGATACTTTCTGAAGAAAGTCCCGGCTTTTCTGATAAAAGGGGAGAAAAACGGAGTTCCTGATAAAGCACGCCTTCTTTTGATGCTTCCAAAGCCTCTCCATAAGCCGCCTCATAAAAGGACTCTTCTGTTGCCAGACAGGACAAAGGAAGTTTAAAAGCCTCTAAGTATTCACATAAGCTTTTGCAATTTTCATCGGCTTCCACCAGTTTGCGGAATGCCTTTTCACTTCCGGGTATGGCAATTTTTTCTTTTTGACACAGTCCTTTAATAACAGACAGGGGAATGGAACCGTCCAGATGACAATGAAGTTCTACTTTAGGAATATTCTGTGTCCACATCTTTACCCCTTTCTATAATTTCTACTCTATATACTTTTTCCTGATTTAATTGATACCGGTCTGCAAAACTGCCTTCATTTACGGCAATGGTCACAAAAGAGGTAAGTCCGTTAAAAATTACCGGATTTCCCTTTTTAACGTATCCAAAGGACTTCTCATATGGAATGATTCCTTCAAACAACAGTGTGGATTCATCATATATTTTCACTATTGCTTTATCGCCGATTTTAAAGCCGCACTGTGCAAGGTCAGCATTTTTAATAGATGTACCAGCGCTGCCGAAGGGGTCAAACCATAAGATGCTTCCTTCCACGCCATTACCTTTTTTGCAGGATGCATAAGTTTTGTGCAATACGATTTCTTCTAAGGGATATTCAGGCCCCACTTCTTCAAAAGTAATCAGACCCGACGCAAGCCTTGCCGCACAGTAAGAAAACAAATCCCGTCCGTGGAAAACGCTGATTTCCATAGTTTTCGGATAACGGTTTACGGTCTCGTCTATTTCCCTTATTTCTTCTACGCCAATCATCTGATGCAAATAAGTAAGGGCTCCGTTGTCCGGTGTTACCACATAGCTTCCATTTTTCAATTTTGCCACACTGGCACGCCTGTCAGTTCCGACTCCGGGATCTACTACAGAAACAAATACCGTTCCCTCGGGCCAGCATGGAACCGTATACTGAAGGCAGAAAGAAGCAGCTTCAATATCAAAAGCGGGTAAAACATGTGTGATATCAAATATCTGTAACTGAGGGTCCACAATTTTGCAAATTCCGTGCATACATGATACCAAACCGGAATCTGTTCCAAAATCTGACTGCATTACAATAACAGGTTTCATATTCATCCTCCTTAAGATTTTTCTATTTTCATTGTCCAGTCGCTTCCTGCGTGTAAATCATATTTTTCCGCCATGTTGGCACAGTTTAACGCCGCCTGGATGTGTAACGATTCGCTTACCATCAGCAAGGGTTCTCCTTCTTTCACAAAGCCGAATGACTGGCAAAAAGGAACTTCCCCTTCAAATGCAGGAGCTTCCTGCCCTTTCTTTTGGATGGTTACATGGACATAATCCCCGTGCCGGATATTTTCCGTTTCAAAAACTTCCGCCGGTATATTGGAACAGATTAAGCCGAAATGATAATCCGCATTGGCAATCATACCTGTTATTACAGATTCCTCTACCTTATAGGGAAGAAGTTCATGGGTTACAATTTCATTTACATTATAAGCAGGCCCTACTTCTTCAAATGTAATAATTCCCGATGCCAGCCTGGCCCCGCAATATGCAAATAAATCTCTTCCATGGAAAATATTGCATTTCTCCGTATTTTTTAAACGGTTGACTTTTTCGTCTATAATGCGAATTTCCTCAATACCGATTCGTTCCTTTAAATGTGTCAATGTTCCGTTATCAGGCGTTACTACATAGCTTCCGTTTTTCAGTTTTGCCACGCTGGCACGGCGGCTTGTCCCTACACCCGGGTCTACAACAGAAATGAATACGGTACCTGTTGGCCAGAAATCCACAATGTAATCCAGAGAAATGGATGCCTGATACGTATCAAAATTATTAATATCGTGGGAACAATCAAATACCCTTAATTCCTTATCAACCATAGTGCATACTCCCTGCATGGTACATACAGCAATTCCTTTTCCGAAATCTGTCTGCATAACCACTGCTGCTTTGTTTTGGTTCATTTTTATTCCTCCTGTTTTAAAATATTATTTATTGTTAGTCTCGTTTAACGTTTTATTTATCATTTCATAATAGAAGCAAATTTTTCTGCGGAATATTCTTCGCCGGCACGTTTTTTGTCCAATTCAATTCTAAGAATATCCATTTCTTTATCCTTCAAGGGTGTTAAAAGCATTACAAGTCCGGAGCCTATCATGATAATACCCGGCAGAATAGTAAACATGGTTTCAATCATACCTAATGCAGATTCGTTTTGTACAGCCAGCTCCACATTAAATCCGCTCTTTTCCAAAAGGATGCCCTGAACTGCCGCTGCCGCAGCTCCGCCCAGTTTTAACAGGAAAGAATAGTATGACATAATGATTCCGTCCCGGCGGGTTCCCGTCTTAAACTCGTTATAATCCACCACATCAAACAGGAAGTTGAAAATACACAGCCAGTATGCACAGGTTCCAAGACCGGTAAGAGCTACATACACACATCCTACAGCTATAGACGGAATGCCTGTAAACTTTGCGATGATCATTACCAGACCGCTGAAGACCATTGTCCCTACAAAAACATTAGTTTTATTAAATCTTTCTACCAGCTTTGCGATAACAGGACTGAACAGGATGGCTACAATATTACTGGTAGTAAACATCATGGAAGCCTGAGCCTCGCTCAATCCCATGTTGTAGCAGACATAATACAGCAGACTGGAATTGAAAAGCGTCATATAAATATTTGCAAGAAGCGCACACACAATAATGAGCAGATAAGGCTTCATTTTCATCAGGCACACAATGTCTTTAAAAAATCCGCCCACATTCATTTTTTCCCGGTTATTGCTTACTTCTTCCGCCGATTCCTTTCCTCTTGTAAATTTCCACATCAGAATGATAGATACAACGGAAATAACCGCTGCCACCACCGCCATAATGGACCATGCATCTCCGTCTGTAAATCCTTTTTCCACCAGCTTTGCCACTCCAAAGGTAGGCACCGAGCTGGCGCAGAAGAGCCCCACATAGCTTAATACATTCCTGTATGCCTGCACCTTTACTCTTTCGCTGTCGTCTTCGGTAATGACAGATCCAAAGGAATAATATGCAATGTTAAATGCCGTATAGGACAGCCAGAACACAAATACCATAATGAGGTAATAAGCAATCTTTTGTGTCTGGGGAAGATCCACCTTTAAAAACATCAGAATCATGGCAGCCCCCAAAGGAATTGCCGAACCCAGCATCCAGGGTCTTCTTTTTCCGTATCTTCCCTTCGTATTATCTATTAAATATCCCACAACAGGATCGGTAACAGCATCCCAGACAACGCCTGCCGATATGATCATACCTGCCACAGCCGGACTGATACCTGCAATTGTAGTCATAAAAAACGAAAATAATGCAATTACAAAATTGTAAGAGGTCGCATCTCCGATGCCTCCCACAGCGTATCCCAAAATTTCGCTGACTTTTAGTTTGTTTTTATTCATCTGTTATCTCCTTTCATTTGAATTGTTCCCCATTTTCCGCATTTTTCAAAACCCAGCCTTTGGAAAATGGTGTATTCTTTTTCTTCCGGAGCAAACACACAGGGGATTCTGTTCTGCTTGTGTATTTCGTTACACAGCATCTGTACAACAGCCATTGCATACCCCTTTTTACGTTCGCCGGGCAAAACACAGATTCCTCCCAGAAAACAGGTTTCATCTGTAGATGCGGCACTATTTCCGTGCGCCACTATCTTTCCGTCTTTTTCCAGCAAAACGTGAATGCCTTCTCCTTTTTCTATCCGGTTTTCAATCATTTCCTTTTGGGCGTATATCTCCGTAAATTCGGGAAAGCTCATTAAAAAATCATAAATAGCGTCCACATCACGCAATCCGGCCATCCGCACATCCGGCAAATCACCGCTATATTGTTTTGCGGCTCTCTTTTGTGCATATAAATTGTTAGTCGTCATGCTGCCTGATAACCCCAAATAATTTGCAACTTTTTTCACAACCTTCAACTCGCCCATTATATTTGTAATTTCCGGTAAAATATATTTGATGATCTCTTCCGGTTCTATATTTCCTTCAACCTTCGAAAATATCAAATTATTGTAGTATTCCAGAAAAACACCTTCGCAGAAATTCTTATTCTCCATCATATAGATTTTTTGATATGGCTTATCAAATCTGTACCGTTCCATATCGGCAATGATATATGTGTGCAGCATAGAATCTCTTTTTAAAAACCGGAGCAGTACTTCTTCATCTTTGTCACTACATATCCGAATCATCCGCCTTCTCTTTACTCCTCCTTTCCATTTATTTTCCGCTCTACTTGTTCAACATGTTCAACATGATTAAAGTCTAGCATAGTCCATCCACCTTGTCAACATCTGATTATTATGATAAAATGAGTTTTAACGTGGAAAGTATTCCCATATGTCCGCCACATCAAAGGATGGATGCAGATACTCGTATTTATGATATGATCAACTTGTTCATCAAGTTTAAAGGAGATGTTTTATTGAATACCAAATTACACCCGGAAAACATACCTGCTTATATCGGGGTATACAATTCTCTTTATAAAGACATTACGGACGGCGTTTATCCTCCAAACGAAACGCTCCCCGGTGAAACTGCTCTTTCACAAAAATACGGCGTCAGCCGGAATACCTTAAGACAGGCTCTTGCTATTCTCCACGAGGACGGCATGATTATCAAATCCCAGGGAAAGGGCACGCTGGTAGCTCCCAGTGTCAAACATTCCTCAAAGGAACAAATCATCCATCCCCTTCTTTCCATGAATAAGCTGCCTATTACGGAAACTGCCATAACCTACAATTACGGAGCGCCTACGGATATTGCAAGAGACCGTTTATCTTTAGGGGCCAGCGATCTGGTTTTGGCATGCAATTGTGTTTTTCAATCGGAGAAAACCGTTTTAGGGTATTCGTTTACCCAGATTCCGGCTATGTTTTTTGATGAATTAAAGTTGAACACGTCAGATACGGACTCTATTAAAGAATTGATTTTAGAAACACTGTTTCATTATTCTAAAAAAATGGACATGAAAATCAAACTCATTCATGCCAATGCCATAGAAATTGAATTTTTAAAGATTCCTTTAGACACTCCCCTGATTTTGATTGAGGCTTTACATCTGGATAAAATGGAGCGTCCTTTTGCAAGAAATAAATTCTATTTTATTCCTGAGTATTATCATCTGAATTTTGTGATCAGCAATCAGGGCGGCGGACAAAAATAAAAATATGCCTATAATCAATCTATATATTGACTATAGGCATATATTTTATATTTTTTCTGTTTTATTTACACCAATTTTTCCAATATGGACTCTCCAATCAGGCTATCCGGCAAATCCACGGCAAAATTCTTTGCAACCGTTGCCCCGATAACCCCAAAAGTGTCCGCTTCTTCCAGCTCCGCCTGCCCGGACATGGATTTTGCATACATTAAAAGGGGAACTGTTTCCCTCGTATGGTCTGTTCCTGTATGGGTGGGGTCATTCCCATGATCGGCGGTCAGCATTACAAGGTCATCCTCCCCCAAAACCGAAAGAAGCTCTCCCAGCTTTACGTCAAATGCCTCAATTTCCTTACCATAGCCTATGGGATCTCTTCTGTGTCCCCACAGGGCATCAAAATCCACCAGATTTGTGAACACAAGGCCTTCTTTTAATTCCTTTGCTTTCCGGATGGTCTGTTCCATTCCGTGAACGCTGCTTTTAGAATGCTCGCTTTCCGTAATTCCATGGCCTGCAAAAATATCCTCTATCTTGCCGATTCCCACTACGGGAATCCCGCTTTCTTTGAGGAAATCCAAGACCGTTTTCTTCTCCGGCGCAAGGGCATAGTCCCTTCTGTTGGCAGTACGGCGGAATTCTCCTTTTTTCTGTCCTGTATAAGGGCGTGCAATGACTCTTCCCACTCTCCACTCTTCCTTCATGGTCAGCTCCCTTGCGATTTCACAGTAGCGGTAAAGTGTTTCCACTCCCATAGTCTCCTCATTCCCGCAAATCTGCAATACGGAATCCGCAGACGTATACACAATTAATTCTCCGTTCTGTATTTCCCGCTCCGCAAGCTCTTCCAGTATTTCCGTTCCGCTGGCAGCTTTATTTCCTATGATTTTTCTTCCGCATTTTTCTTCCAGTTCTTTGATCAGTTCATCGGGGAAACCGGTATCTGTAAAGGTACGGAAGGGTTTTGTCGTTAAAATACCCATCATTTCCCAATGACCGGTCATGGTATCCTTGCCGGTGCTGGCCTCCTTTAAGCGCATCCGGTAACCCAGGGTTTCTTCATCCTCCGTAACCCGGCACAGATTTCCCATTCCAAGTTTCCGTAAATTGGGAATATTAAGTCCCTGCATCCGTTCCCAGATATGGACAAAGGTGTTTGTCCCCGCATCCCCGTATTCCGCCGCATCGGGCATGGCGCCGATTCCAAGGGAATCCAATACAATCAGAAATATTCTTTTATACCGCATATGCAATTCCTCCTTTTTACTTAACCGCTGATTCCAACGCAAGCATAATCATTTTTTCAAAGGATAGCTGCCGTTCCTTTGCCGTGGCTTTTTCTTCTGTCACAAAAGAATCCGATACCGTCAGAATACATGCCGCCTGCTTTCCCAATACATTGGCATTATGGAATAAGGCAAAGCTTTCCATCTCTACACACTGACAGCCGTAAGCATCCCTGATTTTTATATAATCATCTGCATCCGGTTCCTGATAAAAGGCGTCTGTCGAATGAATACAAGCTCGGACAATGGGAATTTCCAATGTGTCACTCATTGTTTTAATTGTATCATTTAACCTCTTTTCGGGAAACAGAAAATTTTCCTCAAACCCGCTTTGCGTTTTTGCATATGTGGACTGACTCCATACTTTTTCCGCCAGAACAATATCAAACAGTTTCAATGACTGTGTATAGCTTCCTGCGCTTCCGATTCGTATAATCTTATCCACATCATATTCCTTATACAGTTCATAAGAATAAATCCCCATACTGGGCATGCCCATTCCGCTTGCCATTACTGTAAGCTCTTTGCCCTTATAGGTTCCCGTGTAGGCATACATATTTCTTACCTGGTTTACAAGTTTAAAATTTTCCAGCCAGTTATTTGCGATAAATTTGGCCCGCAGCGGGTCTCCCGGCATTAATACAGTTTTTGCGATTTCCCCTCGTTTTGCTTCATTATGTGGTGTCGGCATTTTCTCCTCCTTATTGTTGCAGTTTACCAGTTGTCAATTTCATATTTTTAGGATATGATAGGTCAAACAAAAATAAAATGCCATTTGTCATGTTTTGAGGTAATTTATGAAAATAAAAGACTGCTTAACTTATTGTTCCTCACAGGAAGTATTTTCTAAGCTTGAAGACTTTTTTAAACAATGCCCTGCCCGGGTGCAGGATTGTCTGAATATAAACCGGATTTTGAAAGGGAAAATATTGATTTACTGCAATACGCCCCCGCATACCGTTTATTTTCTGTTAAAGGGAAAGCTGCAGATTTTAGATGAGAATACAACGGAATTTCCTCTTTGTCTTTTAGAGGCTGCTCCTTTTGAAATTGTGGGCGACTACGAAATGTTTTCCAGAGGGGAATACAGTATTTCAACGGTTATGGCATATACGGACTGTATCTGTCTCTCCCTGCCGGCAGGCATTTACCGCACATGGATCAGCTCGGATGCCCATGCTCTTTTTCTCCGCACACAAATGCTTATGAAACAGCTTTCCACACAGGTTAGTTTCGAACGCCATTTTCTATACATGGATTACGAAACCCGCTGTCTTCATCTTCTGCTTACGGAATGCCTTCGCCATAAAGCCGTAAACGGGCAAATCCGTCTTCCCATAAAGCGGGAGGAATTAGCCGCAAAGGCAGGCTGTTCCCTTCGGACAATAAACCGCATCATTGAAAGCTTGAAAAACCGGAACCTGATAAATCTCTGTCAAGGAAAGATCCAGATCAGTCACAGCCAGCAGGAAACTCTGCTTTCTATGGTGTCCCTGTCTCCTTCAGCTTATTAACAGTATTATTACCGGCAAATAAAAGCTTGTACTGTAAAAAAGGAATAAGGGCGCCTTTTAGCTGCTCCCTGCTTTCAATGCTATAAGCGGAATCACTAAGCACCAGTATCAGTTTGCTCCTGGCATGAAACCGTTTCAAATATTCGCAGAGGATTTCAACCTTTTTAGTCTCTTCAATCTGTTCATAATTTTCCAGAAAGCGTCCTAATTGTACCATTGCCAGGGGGCAGACCTCATTTTGTATGATTTCATCCCTTTTCCAGTGAACCAGATTACAACGCACATTGGCAAAGGTGCGGCTGTGGGCCTTTAAAGCCCCCGCCACATCCTTCGCCAACGCTCCTATATCTTCTTTATCCATATGGTAATCCAACACCAGACTCATTTCCTTTAATTCATGGGTTGGATTGCCCGGTGCATGAAGCACTCTTTCCACTCCGTTTATAAGCTGCATTCTCATAACCGGCGAAAGCGCCATAAAATCACTTCCTATTCCACAACAACCTTACGGAAATTTTTCTTGCCGCGTTTTACCACAAGACCGTCGCCGCTCAACTGTTCTTTTGTAAAAGTTGCTTTAATATCCCCTACTTTTTCTCCGTCAACGCTGACGCCGCCCTGTTCTACGGCTCTTCTTCCTTCATTTCTGGTAGGAACAAGACCGGATTTTACAAGAATTGATAAAATATCAATGGAATCCTCTTTAAAGTCCTCCGCACTTAAAACAGCCGTAGGCATATCTGCCGCATTGCCGCTTGTAAACAATGCTCTTGCGGACTCCTGGGCCTTTACCGCTTCTTCTTCGCCGTGAATCATTTTAGTCAGTTCAAATGCCAGAATTTCCTTTGCGGTATTTAACTGGCTGCCTTCCCAGGAATCCATTTTCTCGATCTCTTCCATGGGGAGGAAGGTAAGCATACGGATACATTTTAATACGTCCGCATCTCCTACATTTCTCCAATACTGGTAAAACTCAAAAGGAGAAGTCTTTTCAGGGTCAAGCCATACTGCGCCTTTCTGGGTTTTTCCCATTTTCTTTCCCTCGGAATTCAGTAAAAGGGTAATGGTCATTGCATAAGCGTCTTTTCCTAACTTCCGGCGGATTAACTCCGTGCCGCCAAGCATATTGCTCCACTGGTCATCTCCCCCGAACTGCATATTACATCCGTATCTTTCATAGAGAGAAAGAAAATCGTAGCTCTGCATGATCATGTAGTTAAATTCCAGGAAACTTAAGCCCTTTTCCATTCTCTGCTTGTAGCATTCCGCTGTCAGCATACGGTTTACGGAAAAGTGCGCTCCGATATCCCTGATAAATTCAATATAATTTAAATCCCTGAGCCATTCCGCATTATTTACCATCAGCGCTTTGCCATCGGAAAAATCAATAAATTTGCTCATCTGTTTTTTAAAGCATTCGCAGTTATGGTCAATGGTTTCCGTGGTCATCATATTACGCATATCGCTTCTGCCGGAAGGGTCCCCAATCATGGCCGTTCCACCGCCAATCAATGCAATAGGCTTGTTCCCTGCCATCTGCAGCCTTTTCATCAGGCAGAGCGCCATAAAATGTCCTACATGAAGACTGTCCGCCGTAGGGTCAAAGCCGATATAGAAAACCGCCTTTCCGTTATTTACCAGTTCCTTGATTTCCTCTTCGTCCGTTAACTGTGCCAAAAGGCCTCTGGCCTTTAATTCATCAAATACTGTCATTTTTCTTCTCCTTTTCTTATTCTTTTTTATCTTGTTTTCTTTTCCTCATCCCCAAATTACGGGGCATTTTCTTTATTGCTTTACATTTATCCCATAGAATTATGCTATGAACAAGGTGTGCAATAAAAAACCCGCCCTCTCATAATTTGAAAGGACGGGTAAAATCCCGTGTTACCACCTGTCTTCGCAAAAAGCTCACACTTCCTGCCTCATTACGTACACCCTTGCGGGATACGCCGATACGCTAACGGTTATCTTCCGTCACAGCCTACTCATTCCCTTTTGGAATATTCGGTGTGCAGCTGTAGGATGTATTCAGATAGAGCTTCCCGCGCGCCTCTCATCAGCCGGCTGCTTTCTGTGCGTTTCCCTTTATCTTACTTGTTCCTGTCATAGCCTTTATATAAAACATATAATTGAAATTACACAAATTGTAAATAATATCTCTATCTTTGTCAAGACATAAAATACTGTAAAAACAATACTATTTCGCTGCTCCAGGTCTTTTATTCTTCATATTCATCTACCTGCTTCATAAAGTTCAAAATACCCTTAAAAGTTTCTTCCTGGATAAAATGTTTTATGTTGTCTGCATCCTTTTCGGCAGTTTCCTGGGAAACATCCGCTGTCATCATCAGAAACCGCACGATATTTTCATGTTTCTTTACTAAATCCTCAGCCTTTTTTAATCCGGTTTTTGTAAATGAAATCTCTCCGCTTTGGGGAATCTCTATATATCCGGCATCTTTTAAAAGTCCCATTGCTCTGCTGACGCTGGGCTTGGAAACCTCCAACGCCCTTGCCACATCTATTGAACGGACTGTTTTATTTTCTTTTCCCAGTCTGTATATTGTTTCTAAATAATTTTCTCCCGACACACTCATGATTCTTCTCCTTTTGTTTCCTCTTTTGCACTTAACCGATAATTATGTTTTTGGTTTCCTCCAGTTCTTCCTGTGAAGCCTCTCCGGGATTCCACAAAATATTCTGTCCGTCATCCTGATAACGGGGAATCAGATGCAAATGGAAATGTTTAACCGTCTGCCCTGCTGCCTCTCCATTATTTTGTACCAGATTTAACCCATCCGCATGCAGATTTTCTTTCATCTGCTTTCCCAGTTTTTTTGCAAGAACCATGGCTTTTGCCGCAGTTTCCTCGGGCAGTTCAAAAAGATCGGTTGCATGTTCCTTCGGAAGAATCAATGCATGTCCCTTTGTTGCCGGTCCTAAATCCAAAATAACTTTAAAATCCTCATCCTCATAAATCGACTTAGACGGTATTTCCCCATTTGCAATTTTGCAAAAAATACAATTATTATCGCTCATCTCTTAGCCCTCCATAAATACAAACAGCTGATCCAGCATACGCAGCAGTTTAAAATCTCCCTTAACCTTCATATTTCCCGTACTCATAAATGCCCTTTGAAAACTCATTCGTCCTTGGGAAATTTCTGTTATTGTAGCCATATCTGTACTGATCAGGACCTCTTCTCCATCCTTCTCCATAAATTCACATTCCAGTTCTTTGTTATTAACGTTAATAATCAAAGGAAGCTGTTTGTTCTCTATTACTATTTTATATAATACCTTGCAGTCCGGTCTCGGTTTAAAATGTGCACGAAATTCTTCTAACAGCTTTTCATCCTCATTTTCATCCCTGTCCATCATACCTTTAAAATAACTTGCCAGTTCCCTGATATCTTCTTTCTGGGTCTGTACATAAGTTTCATCCGCCACATATTGGGACAACTGTTCAGATTCCTGTGGTGTAAGATTGATGTTTTTATTTACCGCAACGGTTTGATTTACTGCCTGATTACTTGCCGGAAAGCAGGCAACCTTCTGGTTAATGGTGCGGTACATATTCTCTGCTTTTCTTTCTATGATGCCGATATAGCTTTTGTTATTTTCCAGCATGGCAGTATCTGAAATATACCCGCAAATGCCACTGCAAGGTTTTCCGCCTAATATTTCCCATGCAACGGTTAAATTCAGGCTCGCATCCCTCTCTCCATAGGTAGTGCTCATAACAATGGGGCACATATAGATGGTGCTGATTTTTTCCTTGTCTCCATAAAGCCAGCACGCATCCAAAAAGGTCTGAAGATAGCCACCGATTCCATACCATTCCACGGTAGTCGCCAGAATAATCCCGTCAGCACTCTTCAATGTCTGGGGCAGCGTAGTAATATTATTTTTCATCTCTGCCAGCATAAAGCGTTCAACTTTTACATTCAGTTCTTCCAATACTTCCTGCATTTTGTTGATAACAAATAATGACGGATCATCTACCAATCCCCGACCGCCATAATAAATATTAATTTTCATCGGCGTTTTTCCCTTTCTTCAGCTTCCTGTTTTTCCTATATAATAAAGCAGTGATTAAAAAGCCTATTACCAATCCTCCGAAATGTGCAGCATTGTCCACATTTGTACCAGTTAATCCTCCATACAAGGAATAGCATACCAAAAACAACACTCTTGGAAAAGTCATTTCTGCTAATTTCCCTTTATTTCGAATCAGAATCCAAAGCAGTCCGCCAAGCATACCAAAAATAGCTCCGCTGGCCCCTATAGAACCTATGATCGTTTCCCCGCTTACCATCCTGATTGACTGCATCCAAAGGGAGGCTGCCGCACCTGCTATTCCGGATACAAAATATAAAACAAAGTACTTTATATGCCCAAGCTCTTTTTCCACAATATTCCCGAGAAAAAAGAGTATAATCATATTTCCGGCCAGATGTGACATCCCACCGTGAAGAAACATACTGGTAAAAATGCGATACCACTGTCCGTCTAAAACTTCTTTCAGAGTCAATTCACCATAATTATACAACACATCTCCCGATAATGTACAGAAAGTAAATGCCAATACATTTATCAAAAATATTCCGTGATTAACCAGGGGCTGTTCCCTAAGACTTCTGATTCGCCTGCCATCCGCCCCATAAGATGATAGTTCACCCTGCTCAGTATCATCATATTCCGCCGTAAGCCAGGATTCTATCTCTCCCTTCATCCCATAAAAATCTTCTGCTTTATTTTCAGGAATGCAGAGCGTATTGCTAGCGCTGTCAATGATCCAAAAAAACTGTTCTTTTTCTCCCAGCCTCAATGCCCTTTCGGGCTCCCCGGTTATTACCAGGACCAGATAATGCACTTCTTCATGTCCCTGATCCACAAACCTCCATTGTGCTTTTTGTGTCACATTATATACTGTATCTTCCGAAACATACGGATTTACGTCCATATTCACTAATTCTATCATACTGATAAAACCGTTTTCTTTTTTAAAGAAAACAGTAAATTCTGATAAATTAGTGAGCATTTTCAGATACCCGTTCTGCCCAAGATAATAAGATATTCTTTTTTCCATGCCAGCCATTTTCCCTCTTCTACTCAAAAGGGTATCATTTTCCAAAATCCATGTCAATGATAGGTGAATGTAAGCCTTCCGAAACTTATTTCATCCTCTGCCTCCAACATGACCAATTCATTGGGTTCTAACCGTATTCCGTTTTTACAGGTCCCGTTTGTACTGTTTAAATCTGTAAGATATACAATATCATCTCTTAAAGTAAAGCGGGCATGCATTCTGCTGACTGAAGAATCATCTAACACATAATCCGCCTGATCTTTATTTTTTCCAATAATAAAAGGAAAAACCGATAAATCAATCTGTTTCTTCCTGCCTCTTACCCGTCCGCTTAGTATGCGCTGTTCATGATAACAATTTTCCTGTAAAAGCACTGTTTCACAAGAATTTTCTTTCAAATCCACTTCAAGTTCCTGTTCCCGCCGGACTTCTTCATCAAAATCACTCTCCGGGATTTCTTCAATTATTGTTTTTTCTTTTTCTTCAATGACTTCTTCTTTTTTTACTTGATTCTGCCATATGATATCCAAAATATAGAAAATACACAAACCTGCCAGCGATGCAATAAATAAAGCGGCTCCCACAACAGATTCCTTTTCTGAGAACAGATTACTCCAGTTTAGGCTATATTTCCACGCGCTGTAGATTAAGATTCCGATTCCTCCCAATCCCAAAATCATAAAAAACACCGTTCTCATAATCTGACTATTTTTCTTGACCTCTTTTTCCTTATCTGACGTTTCAACAGTATCCTCTTCATCAAAATAGAAATCCTGGTTTTCTCTTATGCTCTCAAAGTGCATGGATTCTTCCTGCTGCTCCTTGACACCACTTTCAGCTTGATCACTTTCTTTTTCCTCTAACAGTCTTTCCAACGCTCTTAATAAATCTCCTCTTTCTTCCTTAATATTTCGATAAAAGCCATATGCATATACGACAGCCTGCTCATCTTCATGATTAATCCTGTTTAAAATGTATTCTGCAAAATCATATGCCTTTTGTTCAAAATTTTCTCTTTGGTAAGCACAATATAATAAATCTATACTTTCTTCCGAAGAATGAACAAATATATATTCCGGCTCCAACACCAGACACTCCATATCCAGTAGATATTCTTCCATATTTTCCAGAGCCTTTTTTATTCCTTCAAAGAGCCTTTTTAACTCTTCTTTTCCCATATCCTTTTTTTCATACAAAATGCTCAAAGGCTGCCTGACACTGATATCATAATATAATTCCTTTTCCCCGTTAAAAGTATGTACAGATACCGTAAGAAGCCCGTCAATATGATTATCACAAAGCATTTTCATATCATAATCATTTTGTGTTTTCTCTGCCGTGTTCAACTGTTCTTCCGATTCATAATCTTTGATGATAAGATAACTCTTATGATTCTCTCTTTTATACTCTATATTCATTGTATTTTTTCTATAACTCCTTTCCCTTTTCTGCAAATTCTAATAAAGTTTATAGGATTTACAACCTTCTTTTGGGACTCTGCCTGAAATTCCCACTTATGATATTGCATTTTTAATACAACCTTTATTTCATTTCCGCTTATTTTAATTTGCTTGTCCACACAATCAGTTCCCAACAGATTATGGGATAAAACAAAATCAATGCCCTCATTTGCCTTCTGGTATTGTACGTCCGAAGATTCCCATATTTCCTGGCTTCCTCTTAATGCTGCTGATCCTGCCGCCCTTTCTAGGGAACACCTGTCATATAGAAAAAATGCAAAAAACAGAATTGTCATAAGCAGACAGACAATAAATGGGATAATAATTGCTGCCTCTATGGCAAAACTTCCTTTATGATCTTTTAAACAACCCATCACATTATCCGCCCCCTTTCATGCCGAGAGTTATCATATATCCAAGAAACAAAAAGGGGACAAAGGGAATCCTGCTTTTTCGCCCCATTCTTTTTAAGCAGCACAAGGCCAATGCCGCAAACGATGCTAGAAAAAATGCTGCACACAGGCAGATGATTGTAAATTCTGCTCCTGTACAACTCCCGATTAGTACCGCTAACATACCATCTCCCAAACCAATTCCTTTTTGTGTGACCCAATGCAGTAAACATACAGTCAGACCAATTCCAATTCCTGCCGCCAGACTTCTAATCCGGGACTGTCCGTAAATAATAAGCCCTGCCATTGCCAGAATGCTCCCCACTCCTATGCCCCATATATTTATTTTTTTATACTTTATATCCCCTATTGCCATAGCTGCCAGCAATACTGCCAAAAGACCCTGTATCCAAATCATTCTATTCCCTTTCTCCGCCACATTTTGTACACGGCGCCCTGCTTCCTGTTTGCGAAATGGGTATTGCTTCAATTGTCCTTTTTAATCCGCTGCACAAAATATCCTGATGATATCTGTCCCCATATTTTGTAATAAATACAACTGTTCCGCTGTTTTCTCCTCCACAAATAGGACACTTTTTATAAATACCTCCATCTTCATTTCTCAGCCCCGATAATTGGTCAGTAAAAGCCTTTTCTATGGATAAATCCAAATAATGACAGCTCCGGTTTCTGTGATAGACTGTACCATTTGGCGTTACAAAAACATATTCTTCCTTGTCCTCCAGAGATACTGCGGCCATATTATCATATCCGGTAAATGCCCTGGCCACAGCAGTCGTCCCTGTGAGAAATCCCGTCTGGGGTGATAACGAAAAGAAAGGTGTAACATAATAACTACAGCGAATTTCAATTCTATCATCTTTCATAATTCGGCTGCCGGTAAAATGCAAGGAAGTTCCTTCTGCGGGGGAATTTTTAAGGTATTCCTCTCCCACCTCTGCAATAACCCGGTTTTTTATATATGTTTCCGAAAATAAAGTTTCTACAGGAAAAGACAGATCCCCGACCATATCCTTGCCAAACTCATCAAAGGCATATCCATATACGGACAATTCCTTTGCGCATTGCTGCATAGCATTGTCTATTTTTATCTGAAGCCTGAGTATTTCCACAAAGGATAAAACAGCCATTATAACAAACATAAAAATCGGAATAATGAGAGCAGCCTCTATAGACAGACTGCCCTCCGAGGTAAATGGGATGACAGAAGATATCCTTTTTGAAAAGTAGTTACTTTTGTGTTTTTTGATCTTGGGGAAAATCAAATAATTTTTGTAAGTGTGTTTTTTGAAATGTGTCTGGAGAGATAATGCACTATGAATCCATTTGTTTCTTTTCAAAAAGGACATCTTTTGTCACCCCATTTCATTTTATTAATAATAGCAATAGGACCTTGTAATGCTGTGATTATATCCATAACTGCTGGATATCAATACTTCCGCCTGCAGATAATCCACGCAGGTGTCCAACCTGAAATATTTGTTTCCTTCACATTTACGTACATCCATTTCTATAATATCCATTGCCCTGCTTGTTTTTATTTGCACATTTTCTGATGCCAGAAAAATACGTAGATATTCCTCATAAGTAATCCCTATACCATCTGATGTATCCACAGATGTATCTGATGCAAAATCCAACATTCCGGAAATACTGTAATGCCATGTTTCACTGCTTTTTATTAGCGGGATTTTTCCTCCCTTTAAAAGAGTGCGTACATCATAAACACTTTCCGCATATGCCCATGCAAAAATCAACGAAATCTTTACCAATTCTGCCAGTTCCGGCAATGCAATTGCCGAAGTGACAGCCAGCGCCAGAGCTTCTGCTTCCGCCATTTTGCCGCTATCCGAAAACAGATAAACCACATTTGCAGTCTCCCTCAACAAAAGCAGCCTGTTGACAACCGCTTTTAAATTTTCCACATCATTATTCTTTCCCATAAGAATGTATTCCAATTGATACTGCAGCGCACCTGTTTCTTTGGGATTCGTATAGCTGCCGCATTTATGAATCAGATACTCATTAAAAATCAGTTCATCGGTTATGTCGGTTTTTTCTCTGCCCACCAGACCGCTGCCTTTATTGCAATTCCTTGCAGAAATGTAATTTGATAAGTTAACACCGGACACAGACAACTCACTTTCTCCATCAATAACTAGGGATAGAATGCCTCTTGCCGCATTAACCCCGTCTGCCGGATTATTTAATTCAACTTCCTCCCACTCATCTTCCCCTACTTGTTTTGGAGGAATTTCAAAATTATCTATGGCACTTTGATTAGCAAGCCTTTCTCCTGTCACATCCCTGGTAAAAAGACTTTCTTTTTCAATGGTATCCATTTGCTTTTGCAGCTGTTCCAAATAAGAAATTCCGTACAAGTCTTTTATGTAAGAAACTGCCTGACGCTTTATTAAAACCCCTTCTTCATCGCTTGCCAGGGAATAATCGATTATATTTACATCTTCCGTCTTCATGGATAATAAATCTCTTACGATACCCCAATCACCTCCTATTTGAAAATTATCATCCATATAACCTTTCAAATGCTCTCCAATACGCTCTGTGGAGGCGTCTGTCTGTCCGTAAGAGGCATCAATAAAAAACAAATCATACTGCTCAAGCAATTGTCTGTTATATTCAGCAAATATTGAACTCATGGAAAGATCCATGGCAAGTTCCGCCTTCATCCGTATTGCATTTTCCCTCGCTCCTTCTATGATAAATAAAAGAAACGACAATATGATTGTAAATATAAGGGCAAGGTAAATCGTTATAGAACCCTCTGTCTGTTTTACTTTCTTCATGATGCCTCCCCGAACCTTTACGTTCTTTTTCTACCGTTTGACCGCTCATACCTTGTTACTTTGTTTGCTGATTTTGTCAAAAATATTGTTTACCAGGTCTGTCATCTGTTCTTTAAAAATCAGCACCAGCGCAATCAGTACAACCAGAATCAGTATCATTTCCACTGTTCCTATGCCTTTTTCATCTCTCAAAAACTGCTTGAATGTTTTCATGGCTTTTCCTCCTTTCTTAAGATATCTGATATGTCATGAAAGCCGGTATCATAATAATGACAACCACAACTCCCAACATCATGATCATAGGCAGCAGCAGTTTTGTCCCTGCCTCTTCACCCATTTTTTTAATCTGCTGCTGGTGGTTTGTAAAGGCTTCCTCTGCCTCATTTTCCAGCATGGTCTTTAAATTCAGAGACCCTTTTTTCATATTGATTGATAACAGCGTGCAGAATTTTCGATACTGTATTAGACCGCTTCGCTTTCCAAATTCCTCCAACGCATGTTCTTCCAGCATCCCATTGTCTAATCCTCTTACAAAAATTCCCAACTCCTCATAAAGCGGGTCTCCCTTTTCATCTTTTTTATCTGCGTAAATACGCCTGATGGCTCCGGTAACGCTCATTCCCGTACCCGTTAGTAATGCCAGCTTACTGACGAATTCCGGATAGCGGAATAATAATTTTTGCTGACGCTTTTCATAAAGCTTGTCCAAATCTTTATCCATTCCTTTGTACAGGCATGCAGCACACAGAATACCCAAAAAGAATATGTATATAAAATTTTTATTTCCTCTTTCCCGAAAAGTTACCTGCTCTTTTCCGATTTGCTTCGGAAGCAAAAATACTTCATTCTCTTTTTGGAGAATATTTTCTGTTATCAGCGTCTCTTCAAGAGTTTTTTTAAATTCTTCCGAAGGTGTTAAAACAGGCGGATAAACCGTTACTTCATAGTCTTTTGTTTTTGTAACGTTATCGTAAGAAAATTCTGCCCTGATCAAAACCTTTTCTTCTTTTTTCAGCTCCTGATTTTTTACTTCTCCGCTTCCGTTAACCAGTCCGTAATTACTGCTGCTATACTCAATTGCTATATCTGTATCTTTATAAAAACCGGGAAATACCAGATTTCCCCTGACACAATCAAGCCCTTCGTTGTTTCCTGTCATTACCTGTTCCAGCCATTGCTCTGCCTCATGAAAAATTTCCTCTCTTTCTTCTTCTGTATAAGTTCGGGGAGCAACCGCAATTTCTACATCCATTTCCCCATACTGTTCGCTGTATACCCTTGCAGGAATTTCCATTGTCAAGCCGCTGTAATTATCTCTTATGATCTCTCCTTCTTCGGATATCTTTCCCTGTACCTCATTGGATATAAAAAGTAAAAAAGCTAAAACAATCCCTCCGCACAGAGTTAATCCCATTAATTTAAATTTTTTAATATAGAAAGCTTTGACTAATTCATTTTCATCTTTTCCCGGATACAGTCGTTTCAAGCGCTCTCTTATAACGGGACTTACAGCCTTTTCTATTTTTTCTGTTTTCCTCATTATGCTATCTCCAAAATTCGTTCCGACAGGCAATATGCTCCCAAATAAATAATCAATACCGCCGTCATAATCACTATTCCTGCAAAATTCCAATATAACCCGTTAAAATAGCCTGGATTACTCAGCCGGATATACAAAATAATACCCATTGGGACCAGATTCATAATCTGCTGTTCATATTTTTTTCCTGCTACCAGTATTCTGATATCATCTTTGATTTCCATTCTCCGGGTAATGATAGAAATAGTTCTTTCCATTATTTTTCCCATGTCGCCTCCGCTTTTTTTAGCAATTTTAAAGACATGTGCAAAATCCAAAATATCTTCCGATTCTGTTTTTTTCGCAAATGTTTCTACAAGCTGTTCTATGGGAATGTTATTTTTAACCTGTCTGTTAATGAAAAGCAGTTCTTTTACCATTGCGTCTTCACTGCCAAACCGGTATTCCAAATCCCTGTAAGCTTCTCTAAAAGCATTTTCTATGGAATGTCCCGCCTTTAATGCCGATAAAATGCTCAGCAAAGCTTCTTTGAAATGTTTTTCCAGATGCTCTGCTTTTTTCTTTAAAAGCTTTTTATGTTCTAACCGGTAATACAAAAGCAGAAGAGGACTTCCTGCCAAAATTCCAATCCAGGAATTATAAAACAAAAAACCTATGATTGATAAAAGAATAAAACCTTTTAAAAAGATTACGACTTTTTCCTTCCGGGAACAGAAAACAATTTCTTTTTGAATTTTTTGACTTTTCATACCAGCTCTATCCCTGCACTTTTCAATTTCTCCCTATGTATTAAAGCTTCTTTCCTCTCAAAGCTTCCCTGTATCTGCCCTTTTTCATTACTACCGTTTTCCACGAAAGTGTACAAAGGTGAAAGAGTAATCTCTCCATCCACATAACCGGTTACCTCCACAATCTCCAAAACTTTCCTGCTATGGTCACGCAGCCTTCCTAAATGGACAATAATATCAACAGCCGATGCAATCTGTCTTCTGATAGCATCCAGAGGCATCTCCATTCCCATTAACACCATGGTTTCCAAACGGATGAGCATATCCTTTGCACTGTTGGCATGTCCTGTGGATAAAGAACCGTCATGTCCGGTATTCATTGCCATAAGCAGGTCTATGGCTTCTTCGGAACGTACTTCTCCCACAATAATCCGGTCAGGCCTCATACGAAGCGCTGTTTTGATCAAATCACGTATGCTGACTGCTTTACATCCTTCTACATTTGCATTTCTTGTCTCCATACGGACAATATTTGGAATATTTAAAATCTGTAATTCCGCGTTATCCTCAATAGTTATAATTCTTTCCTCTTTGGGAATGTAATGGGATAATATATTGAGAAAGGTTGTCTTCCCGCTTCCTGTGCCGCCGCTGATAAAAATATTAAAACGTGCCTTTATCAGCGACTGAAGAAATTCCATAACTTCCCTGGTAACAGAATGATTCTGAAATAAATCCTCTGCGCTCATAGGCCGGTCCGGAAATCTCCGGATTGTCAGAATCGGTCCGTTTAGGGCAACGGGCGGCATAACTACATTAACTCTGGCGCCTCCCGACAGTCTTGCATCCACAATGGGCGATGATTCATTTACAATCCGGTTGACCTTTGCAACAATCTGCTGTATTACATCAGAAAGCTTTTCCTTTGATTCAAAATGTACATTTTGTTCCTCCAGCCTGCCCTCTTTTTCGATAAAAATATGGTCGGGGCCATTTACCATAATTTCTGTTACTGTATTATCAGAAAGAAATTCTTCTAAAACGTCTAATTGCCGGATAGATGCGAAAAGTTCTTTTCTCAACCTGCTCTTTTGCTGAAGTGTCAGACCATATTCCCGGCCCGCTTTTAAAACCCTTTCATCTATCAGTTCCATGATTTCATTGTCTGAAATATCACGGGTATAATCGATTCTATCCAGCAGTTCCCTCCGGTTTTCTATTCTTATTTCTTCAAAACTTTTCATGAAAATACCTCTCTCAGTTCTTTTCTCATATAGTCCGCCAGCTGGCTGCACCCAAGGTCGGCCGCTTTCTGGGGTATTCTTTGAAAAACAGGCAAATTGCATTTTACCGTTTTATTCAGGACTCCCTGCTTTTGGGACATTTGCAACGCTTTTTCATAGGCATTTATTTTTGCCATTGCAATTCCATCCTGTCTGGTAATGGTATAGATTCTTTTACAAAGGGATAAGATATCGAATAATCCCTGCATCTGGGAACCCAAATCTAATACGATAACCTCATAATCGCTTTTTTCCGCAATAGTCTGAATTAGCCGTATCCATTCTTTTGCCTTTACCAGCATAAAATCCTCATATGAAATGGCAGGCGGTATATAATCAAGCCCGCCAAATTTTTCACTCATTCCCGCAAGTTTCAATAAAAATTTATCCGTAGGTCCATCCAGAAAATACATTAAGTCCATTAAATCTGTTTCATATTTTCTTTCAAACCAAGCCCCAAACCCTGAAAATACTTCAAAATTTAAGTATAATGTCTTTTGGGCATTGGCCCGAAGGCGGCTGTAAGTAATTGCAAAGGAGGTCTGCAGGCTTCGTCCTACCGGTGTATAAACTCCTATAACCTCGGCCCTGGTGCTGTTTGCACATTCTATCTGATATTCAGGCAGAAGAGGCGCTTTTGCCACAGAACATATACTCAGAATTTTTTTAGCTATAGCCTCTCCCGACTGGTATTTACATACTGCCGGCAGTTGGCTTTCCGTGAAATCCGATTCCAGACGTTCCTCTTCCTTTTCTTCAACTAACAAAATAATCTGGTTTGCCAGCTCCCTTATGGATGGCTGCCATTTCTTTTTGTGGACCAGCAGTACTGCCGCCTTGTTTTCTGAAAAATGACGTGTCAGCTTTTCAGGATTATCAAAGGCCAAAACACTGAATGGCATTGTGGTACGACTTTCAAAAAAAGCTGCCAGTTTCTTAATATAATTTTTTTCGGAATCAAAAATTGCTAAAACGTTATCCATTGTATGCCTCCTTGATGTATTAGAATTGTCCCGATTAAAATGGGTAATGAAAAATGAATATAAAGATGTGCCAAAGAAATATTTTTCTTTTGAAACAGAATGAATATGATTTTCAGAATCGAAAGAACCGCTCCTGCCATAACGGATGAAATGATGATATTAAGGGTTCCTTCCAATCCAAAAAACAGGGCAATCACCATAAATAACTTGATATCGCCTCCTCCGAAGGCTCCTATTACAAAAAGCGGATACAGAATCGCTAATGTAAAAAGACTGTCTCCCAGGGAAATGTACCATACTTCTTGATTGCAAAGGCAATGGCAAAACCCGGCAAAATATCCTGCTAAAATCAGCCAGTTATAAATACGGCATTTATAAAAATCTGTAAAGAGGGCGATGATCAATATGCTATAAAGTAATAACATATTCCTTATCTCCTATATTTAATTTGAAACAAATTGGAAAACCTGTCCGAAACGGACTTTTGAGTTGCTTATGAATTTGTTTGTAAAATGGATTATAGTACAGGGATTTTAACCTGTAAATACCTTTTTTATAAAAAAAGATTTTTTGTGAACATTGTATATTTTTTTAAATTAAAAGAATACCATAGAGCAGACAAACCCCCGGAATACCTAGGATTGCGCTTGTCAATATACTTATGGGACCAATCCCTACAGAAAGCCCTACCCCGTTTATCTGAAACAGATAATTTGCAAAGAAAATCAATGCAATGCCGATGACCATACGGACAAGACATCCTGTTAAAAACCCGGCTTTTTTCTTCATATATGTAATCAGACAGACTACTGCACATACGGAAAAAATAATGATTACACCCCAGAAATCAGATTCTTTCATCCCCAGATTCCGGATAAACCATAGCTTCATTTCATCCATAGCTTTTATCCTTTACTTAATTTCTTTTGCTAAATTATATGTGTACCTGCATTATTTCATTCTTAAAACATACAATGGTATAGGGTATGTATGATTCTGATTTTAATCGGGAATACTGAATTATGGAAATGCGGAGGTAGTAAATGAAGTTATTTATTAAACCCTTCTGGGCTGCAAAAAAAGAGCCTGACGAAAAAGCTTGCCGTGATCTGCAAAGACAGCGTCTGATGGAAGAAATGAAAAAAACAAAACAGGCCATGGATGCTGCTTATTCAAATTTTGATAATGTAACTGACCCTGACCTGATTGACTGCTATATTTATGAAGTGAATGCTGTTTTAAAACGTTACAAATTTTTAAAACAGCAGGCAGACAAATTAGATTTGCCGCCTGCTGAAATTGCTGAATCTTTATACGAAGAACCCCCTGCTTCCTCCACCTTCATCTAAATTGACGGTTAAATCATTTTTAGAATAGGTAAGACCTGCATAAACAGTCTGGGTATTTCCCATCACCGGAGCGCTATGGTCCTCTTTACTGATTGTCTCATATGCATCATGAAGCTTCTGCATAATTTTACATGCTTCATCAAGAGCCTTTTCATCTTTATGTAAGTCTGCCGTTACCAACAGTTTGCTCACATAGATATAGAGCTTTAAGAGATTAGATGCCAGCTCATAATCATAATTCAAAGAACCCATCAATTCTTTCAGACAACCTCTTGCCCGCTGGATATTACTACGAAAGGTCTTGTTATCCTGTCCCTTTAAATCCATCTTCGCATCATCAATGTATGTAAGGAACATCTCATATAAAATAACCACAAGTCCTGTTTTATTTGCCTGTGTAATCCTAAGGGCATATTGCTGCTTTAACTCGTCTTTCATATCTTACACCTACTGTAATAACTGTAATACCTGCTGTGGTCTCTCGTTTGCCTGTGACAGCATGGAAATGCCTGCCTGTGTCAATACCTGAAGGTTGGTATATTCCGTCATCTCTTCCGCCATATCCGTATCCATCATACGGGAATATGCGCCCGTAACATTCTCCTCTGTAATATCCAGGCTTTTGGATGTATGCTCCAAACGGTTTTGATATGCACCTAAACGGCTCCTGATTTTAGATATATAAGCGTTTGCATCTTTCGTCAAACCAATTGCTTTTACAGCGCCTTCCTTTGTAGTAAAGTCCGCTTTATCCAATTTTAAGGTTTCCAAGGACATGGTAGGAATACGGATTTCCATTACCTCACCCTCATTGGCACCTATCTGCATTCTCATAGCGCCAAGGCCTGTTAAATCCAAAGTAATACTTCCATCAGCAGATGCAGTTGTGATTGTTGTATCCAATGAAATAGTTACTTCAAAACTATTGGCTGCTGTTATTGTTGCTTTATTTCCATCATAAGATATATTCGCATCATCCGGAAATGCCGTATCGCTTCCGTCTTGCAAAAGAGTAACCGAACCATCCATAAGATTTCCATCTGCATCATATGTAGGATTAATAGCAGAAACCGTGTATTTTCCAACAGGAACCTCGTCTGCATAATAGGTAACCTTTACTCCCTGGGCATCGGTATATCCCTTTAAATCACAGTCCCCATTTAACAGCCTTTTCCCATTAAAGTCTGTATCTTGGGCAATTCTCTCGATTTCTTCTTTCAGCTGGCTTATTTCCATATCTATCATTTCCCGCTCTTTTTCCGAGTAGGTTCCGTTAGCCCCCTGTACTGCCAGCTCATTCATACGCTGTATCATCTCCTGGATTTCCTGAAGAGCACCTTCTGCTGTCTGGACAATGGAAACACCATCTGATGCGTTCTGGGATGCATCGCTTAATCCTCTAAGCTGCATATTCATTCTTTTTGCAATAGCAAGACCTGACGGATTATCCTTTGCGTGATTAATTTTATAACCTGTAGATAATCTTTCGGACGCACTTGATAACTTGTTATCATTCTGGTTTAAGGATTTGTTAGCAATCAATGCGGAAACATTATAATTAACTCTCATTTTGTGTAACCTCCTGTTCTATTACATGAATGAATGCCTTTGCCACCTGATACAGCATTTTAGTGGATGTCTGTTTTTCTCCTGCATCTGCCGTCATAAAAGCATCCAGATTCATCGTTTCACTGTGTACACAAGTTATATCGGCTTCTTTTCCGGTTTTGGCAAGTATTTCTTCTGCACATTTTCCGGCAATTTCTGTATATTTATCCACATCCCGGCTTTCCGATACGCCAATAAGGCCTTCTATATGGGTTTCCTTCACTACGAAGGTCGCTCCTGCTCTACCCATACCTTCCTCACTACCTCTGTAATCCACAGAAACCTTTCCCTGTCCTTTTCCGCTTACAATCTGAACATGGACCATAGTCCAATCCTGCGACGTGCGGACAGGTACATAATAATTCTCTTTTCTTGCATGTTTGCTAATAATTTCTATCTGCCTTGCAGAAACTGCCATAGACCTGACATCAATATAACTGCCGCTTTCCGCCGCACGGTTCTTTACAACCTCTGTAGCTTCTTTCGCCATATCTTCATATGCTTCTTTTACAGCCGGCTCCCCTTCATCCATGGCATCCTGCAAATGTTCAAATTTCCTGAAAAGACTTTCTTCCTTTCTATCCGCTTTTGCCATCTTCACCAGGTCTGTAAACAGGCTGCCCTGTGACATCAACGCCTCCTGTGCCAATATATTATTTGCCGTAAGAGGAATTTCGTCATTCAATAAAGCATTGAAATGTTCTTCGGATACTGCTCCCATACTGCGGAATTGTTCTATTTCATCATAATCAGGAGCATTCTCCGCCTCCCCGTCAGACCTTCCCATATCGTCTGCCAGTTTTCCTGCTTTCTGCTGATAATAATTTAAAATCTGATCTGAAATGGAAGTTCCGTTTCTTTCTATATCCTCTAAAAGACCAAAGGCATCGTCAACCTTTGCATCCACATAACCTTTCTTCCGGGTTCTGACTGCACTTAACAGGTTCTGCAGATTTAAATCCTGTTTATTGGAAACTACTGTACCGATTGCCGCCCCATCGCCTTTTTCAATCTGTCTCAGCAGGCGGTAAATTCCTATGTATGCTTCTTTTTCTTCCGGCAAAATCTCTTTATTTTGCTCCAGACGGCGCAGATAACTGCTGTACTTTTCAATATCTCCAACATCTCCTCCGCTTTCGGATAAATAACCCCACAATTCGTCCAGATTCATTTCCAGGGGGTTCTTTCCGTCACGAATCATTCTCAATGTCTTTTCCGGCGTAAGATTGGAAAGCACTCTGTTTAACATGGCATCCGCTTCTTTAACAGCCTCTATATTTTCTTTTGTAATTTCCATTTGATTGTATCCGAGAATCCGAACCGCTCTCCGATTGTCTTCCGAAGACTCCATGGAACTCTCATTCAAAAGTTCATCCACATTGCGGAAAGCATCTTTAATGGAATCCCCTAAATCAGCCCGGGGCGCAGTCATTAACGCTTCGTAAGTCTCCCCTGCCTTTGCATAAGTCTGTGCAAGGGATTTTCCTGCTTCATAGACTCTGTCTAAGGTAAAGACTCTGTTTATCATCCACTCTTCACGGACAGAAATACCAATAGCCGCAGCCGGCATATTTTTAATTTCCTCCGCCCGTGTGGAAACCTCCGCAAGCTCTGTGGAATGGAACAGGCTTTCTTCTCTTTCTAAAAGTCCTAATAATTTATCTAAGGGCTCCAGCTCAATATGAATTCCCTGCTTCATTAATTTAAGATTCGCCTGGGCGCTCATACGGAGCTGAATCTCCACCAATTGCCTTTTTGCGCTGATCAGATGCTTATCCTCGGGCGCAGCGTCATCAGCCTCTGTCCCCCTAAATCTTCCCATCTGAAATAACTGGAATAAAGTTAACGATTTCCCTCTTCTGACAGCATTCTCCAAATCTTCATCTGTCAAAGCTTTCGTTTTCTCATCCAGTTCCTGTGCCTTTTTAATATATCCCTGGTCATCTTCCTTATATCCGTCACCTACGGATAAATCTGCGTCCTTGGCAGAAAGTCCTACTGTCAGGGCATCTGCTGCCGCCAGCGCTGCTTCCTCTGCTTTTATGGGAAAAGAAAGTGTATTCATCTGCTGCAGGCGGAATAAATTCTCTTCTGTAAGCGGTAGTCCCTTTTCCAAAAGCCATCTGGCATTTTCCATGGTTTCCTGATCAGCTTCCAATCCTGCCCCTTCAATTACCTTTTTAATCTGCTCATCCATGGCGGACAGGTCTTCTACTGTACCTTTTTTCGCCAGATAACCTTCCGCTCCTGCCCCAAAATAACCGGCAGGCTGTGCTGATGCATCTTTTGCACCGGCATAAGATGCTTTATACAATGAATCAATAGTCAGATCCAAATCATTTTCCAGCAAATATTTTTTGGCGCCATCAGAAAGTTCTGTTATATGAGACGCCTTCTCTATTTCATTATAACAATCTTTAATATTCTTTTCCGTAACAGGCAGATTCCTGGATTCCAAAGCATGTGCTATGGCAGCAGCATAAGCCTCATTTCCCACTGCTTCTTTTACTGCATTTTCATCCAGATCATCCGTATATCCTGCGATGTGAACTCCGGCACGGGCCAGCGTCACTTTTATCTCATCAATAACCGTTACCATTTCCCCCGGTTCATAATCACCTGGATTTCCCCCGTTTTCTTGAAGCTTCTTATAATCTTCATCGGAAAGAGTATTAGACATAACCACCATATAGTTTTTACTGTTCTTTGCATCATGGAGAGATGCATCCGATAAAATATCTTCTGCTTTATTTTTATCTTCCCGATAAGCTTTATTGCCTACAGCGGAAGAAGACTTATCCCAGTGAAAACTGTCCGGAGCAGAAGAATTGTCCTTTACATTTTTCCCATAACCTTCATGACCTTTGTAAGTCCCTTTTACATGGACATTTTCTTTATATTGCTCTGTCTGGTTAATTGCCACATTCATAGTCTATATCCTCCGTTTTCGGTTAAGATACCGGTTGCATTAAAAAGGGTGAATGCAAAAAGCATTCACCCTATATTTCGGCATTTTTAAGAATTCCGTTAACCCTGTCATTAAAACTGGAAAACGGCCGCTCCATACGGCGGAAGGTCAAAAGTCAGGGAATAAGGCTTTCCATCCGCTTCTTTTGCCTTTGCGGTGATCTCTTTCGGAATCTCCCTGCCATTTCCTCCAAAACAGGTATCATCAGAATTTAAAAGCAGTTTATACTTTTTCTTCTTCGGAACACCTACTGTAAATTCCTTCCTCTCCATTGGTGTCATGTTTAATACAACCAATAAGTTGTTTTTACCGTTAGAAGCTTTTCTCACATAGCTGTAAGTACTCTGCTCCATATCATCGGCATTCATCCACTCAAAGCCGCCCCAGTCATTATCAATTTCATACAGACAGGGATATTTACGGTAAAGCTCCAACAACTTGGAAACATAATATTTCATGGAACTGTGTAAGTCATCGGATAAAAGGCTCCAGTCAAGTTCCTTCGCTTCATTCCACTCGTTATCCTGACCAAACTCCTGTCCCATAAATAACAGCTTCTTGCCGGAATGGGTAAACATATAAGTGTAACCCACTCTCAGATTTGCAAATTTATCTACATAAAAGCCCGGCATCTTCTTTAACATGGAGCACTTCAAATGCACTACCTCATCATGAGACAATGGCAGAATATAATTTTCACTATTGTTATAACTCATGGCAAAGGTCATTTTATAATGGTTGTCTTTTCTAAAGAGAGGATCCAGCTTCATGTATTCACAGAAATCATGCATCCAGCCCATATTCCATTTAAATGTAAAGCCCAGACCGCCTTCTTTAACATCTCCTGTTACCATAGGCCATGCCGTAGATTCTTCGGCAATCATCATGGTTCCCGGGAAACGCTTCTGCATAGCGCTGTTTAAATGACGGAAAAATTCAATTGCATCCAGATTTTTGTTGTTGCCGTACTCATTGGGCAGCCATTGACCGTCTCTCTTTCCATAATCCAGATAGAGCATGGAAGCTACCGCATCCACTCTCAAACCATCTACATGGAACTTGTCCACCCAGAACATAGCGTTGGCTATCAAAAAGTTGCGGACCTCATTCTTCGCATAATTAAATATTTTGGTTCCCCAGTCAGGATGTTCCCCTCTTCTGGGATCGGGATGTTCATACAGACATGAGCCGTCAAATTCTGCAAGTCCGAAAGCATCCCGCGGAAAGTGCGCCGGTACCCAGTCCAATATGACGCCGATTTTATTTTTGTGCAAGGTATTTACCAGATACATAAAATCCTGCGGCGTTCCATAGCGGGAAGTAGGTGCATAATAACCTGTAACTTGATATCCCCAGGAACCGTCAAAAG
>CAZZHJ010000001.1:35036-46544 GCA_964653815.1 uncultured Lachnospiraceae bacterium | reverse complement strand
CTCTCTTCATCCAGATGCCGGCATTCTTCATGCCCTTCCACATATTCCATAAATTCCTTCTTATCATTTCTGCAGCGGTATAGCTCAAATACTGTCCGAAGCTCCGTCTGGAATTTTGAATAATCTGTAACAGCATTCAAATCCAAAATATGTAACGGATATTCCGGCACTAATCTTTTCAACTCTTTTTGAAGCTGAATATCCCCGCTTCCAAAATCCAGAAAATCATGAAGGCTCCTCGGCCCATCCCAAGGTTCTTTTCCCCAGTATACAATCAATGTGTTGACGGGATAAATACGTTGTCCCTTCCTGACCTTGTACAAATACTCTCCCGGTGTAACCCCGGAAAGTCTGACGCCCTCTCTTCCATGATTCTTTTTATACTCTGCTGTATTTACCCGCTTCAGTTCTTTTACCTGTCTGTCATACTCCAATGCCTCTTTCAACATAACCCGTACCGGCATGCTGTAATCAATGGTTTCCTGGTTCTCCAGAATCCATAATGCAAATAAGTCCCCTGTGGTCTTCTGGCGCATGACAATATCGCTTGTGCGCTCTATTACGCCTTCTTTACCGGCCTTTGTCACAACAGTTTCCACCGGCTCCAGTTCTTCCGGTTTTAACATTTGTCCTCCCTGAAAAATGCTTCCATTATAAATATCCGCATATCTTCTCCTGTCGGACAGATAGGACTTTAAGTCCAAATCTCTTTTTCCCATAGATGCCTCCTTTTGCAGAAGGCATCAACACTATGTATTTCGAAACCTCCCGCCCTATTCAATTGTTTGATGGAATAAAAGCACGAGTCGTTTCGATACCCCGAAGGGCTTAGAAAAATCTTAGAAATTAATTAGAAATAATATTTGAAACATATGCTTTTATATGAAGTTATCATATTTTAATTTGCCGGTCAACTATTTTTTGAAAATATTTTTTCACAACTTTATATACTAGGGCTGCTATTTTTGCACCTCTCCTATATCAAGTTCTCTTCAGCAAGCTGTAATGCCGCCGCAATAACTTTATCCATATCATAATATTTGTATTCCGCAAGCCTTCCGCCAAAGAGGACCTTCTTCTCCTGCAATGTCATCTTCCGGTAAACATCGTACAGCTTCTGGTTTTTCTCGTCATTTACGGGATAATAGGGTTCCTCTCCCGGACTCCACTCCATGGAATATTCCTTGCTGATAACCGTCTTTTCCTGGGTGCCGAATTCAAAATGCTTATGTTCCGTAATCCTTGTCCAAGGGGTTTCCCTGTCTGTATAATTCATGCCGGCACATCCCTGGAAATTTTCCATATCAAGAACCTCTGTCTCAAACCGGAGACTGCGGTACGCAAGATGTCCTTCCGAATAGCCGAAGTAAGCGTCTATAGGACCTGTATAAACAACCCTCTCCGCCATGGCGTCCCATTTCTCTTTATCGGCCAGATAATCCGTATCCGTCAAAACCTCCGTTCCTTCTAACAGCTTATCAATCAGGACATTATAGCCGCCCACCGGAATTCCCTGATAAGGATGGTTGAAATAATTATTATCATAAATAAATCTTACGGGCAGCCTCTTAATAATAAATGCCGGAAGGTCTTTACAATCCCTGCCCCACTGTTTTTCCGTATATCCCTTGATCAGCTTTTCATAAATGTCCCTGCCTACCAGACTGATTGCCTGTTCCTCCAGATTCTGAGGCTCTGTGATTCTTTCCTTTTTTATCTGTTCCGCAATCTTTGCCTTTGCTTCTTCTGGTGTTACCACACCCCACATTTTATTAAAGGTGTTCATATTAAAAGGCAGGTTATACAATTCGCCTTTATAATTTGCCACGGGACAATATGTAAAATGATTAAATTCCACAAATCTTCTGACATATTCCCATACCTTCGGTATATCCGTATGGAAAATATGAGGTCCGTATTTATGTACGTGAATCCCCTCTATATTTTCACAGTAAATATTTCCACCGACATGATTTCTCTTTTCGATAACAAGACACGATTTGCCACGTTCTTTTGCTTCCCTTGCAAAAACAGAACCGAAAAGCCCCGCTCCTACAATCAGATAATCATATTTATTCATAGCGCCTGACTCCTTTTTTACTTGTTTATCTATTATCTTTTCTTCGGATTTTCTCCACTCCTTCTCTCAGGAACGGTGCATATAAGCGGTAAAACAATCCATAAACCATTTCATAATTCTGAAAATAAGTAAAATCTTCTTCTGTCAAAATGCAGTTCAAAAAGCGGTCTACCCACACAACCGGTAAAATATTTTTCGTTGTACGGATTACATGGGGACAGGGCTTTATCTGCAAAACAGAGCTTTCCTGTAATTTTCCCTCGTCATATGGGAGCAGTTTTATATCCGGATTGCAAAAACGCACCACACGCTCAATTGCCATGACTCCTCCGTCCTCTCCCATGGTCTCATTGGGTATAATAACCGCTTCCTTTACGGATTTCAACAGTTTCTCCAGCGGAAGCTCTGCAATTTCATCTATTTTTATCTTTGATTCCTCTGCTTTTCCCCAGATATTGTGAATCACATCATCCAAGGCGCGCAGGGTCAGCTGCATTTCCTTATATGCGCCTTTACGATAATGCCCGTAAATAACATTAAACATATTACGCAGTGCATTTTCTATAAAAAGTTCAACATCCTTTTCTTCCATGTATTCAGCAAAAAAGTGAAGCTTATTCCTTCTGCCGTAATATTCCGTAAAAGCATTAAACTTTGTGACCGTATTCGCTCCCCAGTTATGCCACACATGAGCATCACGCAAAGCAACAAGAGAATATCCTGCGTCCGTACATCTGCGAGACCACTCAATATCATCCCAGTAAACAAAATAATCCCGGCGCATGATTCCTATTTTTTCAATCGTCTCCCTTTTTACCAGTAAAGCACAGGACGCCAGATAATCGCAGTCCACTTCCTTTGGAATTTCATCCGTCAGCTTATGGTTTCTGTAATTAGGGCTGAGTTCATGGCGCTTATAATCAATCATTCCGCCGATTTCCTGAATATATTCCGGTCTCTCCATCTGCAAAACACAGGCACCGCACATGCCCGCATCCTCGTGAGTTGCCAGATAACACAACATTTTTTCCACCGCATCCGGTGCAAAGCGGGTGTCGTTGTCTACCAATAAAATAAACTCATAGCCTTCTGCCAGACAGTGTTCTATTCCCTTATTCATTGCCCGCGAGAATCCTTCGTTGTTTCTATTTTGAATGATATTAATCGCTTCTCCGTATTTCCCATTCAGGGCGGCAACAGAATCATCCTCCGAAGCATTATCCACTACATAAATATCCCTGTCGGGTATGGTCTGTGTAAGCAGTGATTCTACACAATCCATTACATAGCTTTTTTTATTATAATTACATACCACGATTCCAACTTTATTCACCGCATTTCTCCTTAATTAAACCTCTCATTGATTTTTTTCCAACCTTAACCACAGCTCTTCCGACAGCATTTCCATTATCTCTCCGTTTTCAATAACATTTGTAAATCCATTTTCTGCAAAAGACTGTTTTATTGCACTGGAAACAGCCTTACTTTCAATAGCAACAACGCAAAAAGCATCCTTGCGGTTTTTCATCAATTCAAAATCCGGTTTACACACAGGCACCCCAAACAATCTCTGCCCCGGTTTTGCTGCCATATCCCAAATTTCCGCCGGATAATCCAATCCCAGTTCATCAAAATACAACAATATCTGTTTGCACCGATAGCCTGCCCCATAGAAAATCACATATTTCCCATTTATCAATGATTGATAGGTATTATTGTTTCTTTTTATTTTTTCCAAAACCGTTTCCGACAAACCAAGAGCAGAGATTTCATTGTATGCCTTTACAGTTGGAAGGATCTCATCTACCGAATTGCCTTCTATTTCCATACTGCGATAAGAAACCGCCATAAAATTTACCAATTCCTTCAAGACAACTTCATACCAAGGAGTTTTCCGCGCTGCATTCCAAAAAATATCAGCCTTATACAATAGAGGATTTTTCCATGGCTTATCTACGCCTGCAAAATGATAAATATAAGCATTTTCACGATTTTCCTTATATTGCTTCCATACCGACTCCGGTGCATAGGGAACCACCCGCATGGCAATAGTATTCACATCAACATTCCACTTATTATCAATATACTTTATCTTCCCCTGACAAAAAAGATTCAGCACATCCTGATCTACCAAAGCGCAGTCATGAGTCGCCGCATATGCAATCATTTCATCGCATAATCCATCTTCTGCCAATAATTTTAAATTCATTAGCAGAACGCCTGCCTGAAAATAGTCATGAATATTTTTGATTCCCAGCTTATCCATATAATCACGTCGGTTGTAGACAGTCGTTTTGTCCGAGCCGGAAATAATAGGATCCCTAACTGCCCCCAACAGCAATCCATCCAATTTTTCCGCATAAAGTTCCGCCACATCATGACAAATAATCATATCTGCATCCAGATATAATACTTTCTCATAATTTATAAGGATTTGTGGTAAAAAAAGCCTAAAATACGTTTCCGGCGTAAAATTTCCACGTACAAAAAACTCCTTGTTGCCAATCAATCCGGAAATATCTACAAATCTAAGGCTTGCATTTGCATAGCTGTCTACCAATTTTTTCAAAAGCTTTACATTTCTATCAACCTCTTCTCCCATAAATTGGCGTTTATTGCACAAAACAAGAATATCATAATTATTCCCCAACGAACCATTTTCCAGCATAGAGCTGAGCATAATTCCTAACATTGTCATATAATATTCATTACAAGAAACCGCAACCGCAATATTATTCTTTGCAAACGCTGGCTGTATATCCCGCTGCCTTTCTATATCTTCCACAAATGTCACTTTCATATGCTTTACTTTCAAATCCGTTTTATCTCCCATCAGTTTAACCACATAAATACTAAGCAACCGTTCCGACAAATATTTAAAAAGCTGCATTTCCCGTTCCGTAAAATAAGTAAAATCAATTTTTTCTTCTATATGCTCTAAAACAGAAAACAGCCATTGGCAATAGTCAAAAAATATCTCCTTTTTCATAATAAACATATTGTACCAATAAGCATAGTTACTGTTTCTGAACTCAGATACTGCTTTTTCATACTCAGGATATAATTCCAAGACCGTCCGACAAGCTAAATCAAAGTCACTAGCATGAAGATTATCAGGCATGGCAAACTGCACTTCATTTGATATCGCCCCAAACGCTGTAACATCAACCGGGACGGGAAGAATCACATCATATCCATTTACCCCGTCAGATATTTCCTTATCGCTTAGTCCAATCTTTTGCTGATATCGTTCATCAATTTCCGGGAAGACACATACACCATCATACTCTACCGGGTTAGAAATTTCACGGAACGCAAAGTGCCTGCAATCATGCATAAATCCATAATAATCCGCTTCCATATTTTTCCACGCCAGATACTGCGCTGTCAACTCACAATATCTGTCACTTTTGATGGAGATATTATTCCCTTCGTCATCTCCCTGCATATCCAGCCGGATATCACTTCCTGCCCTTCCTATCTGAATAGGAACTATCACATCAGTTGCCCGCAACTTTTTAACATCCTTTTGATAAGATACAAAAATTTTAATATTAGACATAACAAGCCCTTTTCCCTTAAAAAATTTATTGCTAATTGCTTTAATGCTTTCCGTATGCTATCTATAACAGTATATTGTAAATATTCAAACAAACCATCTGTTCTTATTTTTCAACCATAGGATTTTTCTCATCTTTGCTTTTAAAAAACTTTTCTAGCAACATATCTTTTGCTTCCAATGAATCGTGCATCAGTTTTCTGTCCTTTTCATCAACCCAAGCGCTATTATGCCAATGAATGCCCAATTTTGCGTACTCTGTTGAGCCATTTCCGGCAAAGCATGTAATATAGTCATTAGATAGTACTAAACTGTTTCCTATGATTTGAGAATCATGACACCTATAAAATCCATGCTCTCCCAGAACATTTCCAAGCCACTCTGGCTGGGGCGTCATGTCTATACTTCCATCATTCATGATAAATTTTCTATCGGAATAAGTATCTAACATATTTTTAATAAAAGAATCGCCCGCCAGGGCTCCAAAACCCGATCCCAATTCCAACAATCCATCTTCCTGCCTGCAAAAAAAGCTTTCAGCCCGAAGCAGCTTTGTGAGCGAATCCAACAATTCCACATCCATATCCATATATATTCCGCCATACTCATATATAACATCCAATCTGGCATAATCCGACACAAATGCCCATTTCTTATGTTCAAATGCTTCTTTCATATACTGATTTTTCGTAACGTCATAATTGTCTGCATTCCATTCAATAATTTCAAATTCAGGACAGTATCGATGCCAGCTATCCACACATTTCTGATACAATTCCGGTTTTTTCTCGCCGCTGAACCAAAAGCTATGAATGATAGGCTTATTAACTGGAACAATATGCTCATTAAAATATTTGTTAACACATGTATTATCTACCTCATCAAAACAATATGCCATCAACATTAACGAATAACATTCAACATTATCAGGAAGATTTAACTCTAATAATTGCTCACAAATGTCATTTTGATATGCCAAAGCCACCGTAATCAAAATAATATAATGATTCTCCTTTTTCAATGAACACACATCTCTTATTGGTATTCGTCTCCCACTAATTTCCCAATCCTTCCCCCGTTTTGACAAATCATTATCAACAATAAAAAGTGTGTTATCCAGTACTTCTGTTGAAATGTCAGGAAATATTTTTAAATAATAATGCCATGCCGATGATGCCCCAAAATGAATTATCTTTCTATTCCCCCTATTTTTTAAAAAATCTTCATATCTCTCATTTATAAATTTCATTCTTATACTCCTTGTTTATTTTCAACTTCACTTTTCTGTTTCCCGCCTCTTTTGGTAATATCATAAATTATTATACTAATCTATCCGCTATTTCTTCCCTTAAACGTAAAAATTTTTCAGGTCGACAATTCAAGTTATAACTGCAATATCATGAATCCCCTTTTCTAAAATTTGCCCTACCATTTCAGGTAAATGATTATGATTTGCTATAACAATAATCGGTTGAGTTTCACGATAAATTTCATCCAACTTATTTATTGACTGTATTTTATGATTCCCAAATATATTTCCAACTTTATTAGCATCCGAATCTACTATTGCAATGATATTGATGCCTTTTGCCTCTAATTCATTCATTGCCTGTTTTCCATAGTTCCCTGCGCCAAATATAATCACATCTTTATTAGAAAAAAACTTTTCTCTCTGGTCAGGCTCAACAAAGAATCTTTGATATACCTTATTTTTTTCTGAATCTATTAAACTGACTATCTTCTTAAATTTATTCTCCTTAGGTAAGCCCCATACTTTTCCCGAAATAAACTCCTCTACCATTATTTTTTTCAATCTCTGTGCAATTTCCCCTTCGAAAAAATACTCAATTACCCCATCAAGCCCTATTAAAATGCTCCCTATTCTATTAATCGTCCCATTCACTTCATCATCTTGATGATTTTTGATAATTTTTTGATTCCAGTACTCATATACAGCTCCATCTTCCAATGTTTGGATATTCATATACATTTGAATAAATATTGTATTTATCTTATCTTGAAAACGCTCATGATACCTGAGCCAATTTTCCCTTTTAAATACAATATTAGATAAAAAACCAAATAATCCACTATTATGACATATCGTAAAAAGTAAGTTTTTATATTCATCCCTTATAGTTGTATCAAATAATCTTATATTATCCGTTGGCATCCCCAAAGGATATATTGTTCCTACTATTTTTTTCTGCTCATCATATACATCAAAGGGTGTAACCAATATGTCCACATTATTTTCATATGACTTTAAATGTCCAACAATCATTTCTACCGCATTTTCTGCCGGTAAATCATCATTCCCAATAATCCAGCAGTACTTACTTTGGGCAATCATTACACTTTGTAAAAAGTTATAATCCATACCTCTATTTTTTCCATTACGCTTATAACGTATGGCAACCTGTGGATATTGCTTTTGCAATATCTCTATTATCTCTGTCGGGTTTTCCGGCGAACAATCATCGCTGATACAAATCTCAACTTTTGTTTCCACTGAACTTTGAATAATTTGCTCTGCAGATACTTCTATTAATCTCTTCAATTTATCTAACCGATTATAGTTTGGTATACATATCGCTAAAAAAAACATCTTTTACTCCCATAATTTTACTTTGTTTTCTATTTTACTACTACCAATGCCCCCAATCTGCCGCCCTTCAAAGACTTCCCCGCAATTACCGAAGCATCAGTCCGATCCAGACCGCATTACGTAGAATTTTTTTATTCACACCATTTTTCATCTGCATAATCTAACCAATTATAAATATAATCAAATTCACTGATTCCCATATCCAATAATTGATTTGCCACTTGAACGGCGGCCTTTACATCATCTATCATTATGATTACAAAAATATCTTTCAATTCAGTCAATTCTTTTGGAGAAATACACCAGATATCGGGAGCAATCTCTTCCTGCCATTTTCTTTGGTCATTATCACAGACATATGTAATCCTGCAATATTTTCCCACCTTTGCAAGATTAGTTCTGAAACAATATCCGGTTCCCCATAATACAATCTTTCGCTTCGTTTCAGACTGTGCAAGCCTTAATGGGGCTTTTATACTATTTCCACTTATGTTCTTCCTTTTTTCCAATTCTTTCTGAAGACTCTTATAATAATTCATACTCTTAACTGCATATTCAAACAATCTTGCTGCCTGTTTCATATAACTTCTTATTTGTAATTTTTGTGGACATTTCGCTTCACACTTTCCGCATTTTATACAATCACTTGCTTTCCCTTTTTGATAAACAAAACCATTATATAAAATCATATATCGCCCAATATAAGTAGTGTCATAAATACCTGTATTATGGCATGCATTTAGCAATGAAAGAATATCCGGAATCGCAATATGTGCAGGACATTCCCTCATACAATATTGACAACCGGTACATTGTATTTTTCTATCATTGTTAATAGCGTCTGCCAGCTGCTTATATAGTTTTATGTCCTTCTCTGTTTCCTGCATATCTACTGTAGCCAATGTATTCCTATTTTCCACAATATGTTTCAATTCCACCATGCCACTTAAAATAACAAATATTCCAGGAAGCCTTGCTACAAAAGCTAACGCATAACGTGCAAGTTCACTTCTTTTAAATTCTTCCTCGCCATCCATATGTATCGGATTGCACAAACTCCCGCCTTTAATTGGCTCCATTACTACAATTTGCTTCTTATATTTTCTTGCAATCTCATAATTCTCACGGGAACATATTGCAGAACTATTCCAATCCAGATAATTAATCTGCAACTGTACAAACTCTATTTCCGGATATTTTTTTAAAATCTGTTCCAATAATTCCGGTCTGTCATGAAAAGAAATACCAATGTGTCTAATCTCCCCCTCTGCCTTTTTTCTTTCCAAAAATGAAAATCCTCCCAATCGCTCATGCATCTCATAAGTTTCTTTTGTTAGCGCATGCAGCATATAATAATCAAAATATGTTACCCCACAAGCTTCCAGTTCTTCTGCAAATATATGTTCATAATCCTTAAGTCCTGCTATCCCATAATATGGCATCTTATCAGCTATCAAGAAAGAATCTCGCGGATAACGTTTTACAACAAACTCCCTTATAATATCCTGCGACTTTCCATTAATATATCCCGGATGCGTATCAAAATACTTTAAACCTTTACCCGACATATATTCTTTTATTATTTTTTCCGTTTTAGCAGCATTGATCTGATCGTTTTCCAGCGGCAGCCGCATCATTCCAAAACCCAATTGTGGAAAATCCCTCTGGCTATTGTTAGCAAATATCAATGCTCTTCTAAAATCAACTTCATCATTTTCAAGCTCCCAGTCTCCCTGACATACAACCAGTCCCAAAGAATTACTTGTCTGATAGCCCCTTTCCTCCAGCCATTTACTTATCAGTGCATTATCCCTTTTATGATGGTATACACACACCGCCAACTCTATTCTATTATTAAGAATAGTTTTTTCAGCTCCCATAAGCGCCTCAAGTTCCATGCCTTCAATGTCCATTTTTAAGAAATCTATTTTTTGAGTATTTAAAATTGTGTCAAGCTTTGCACAGTCTTCAGAATCTTCATTGCCCGCAAATTTCCTGATAATACTTACCTTATCTTTATATGGCTCAAAAGTACAGTTAAGCGCCTCTACCCATTGTTCATCCGCCTCTATCAGGTAAATATGTTCTATCTGCTCAATAATCTTCAAAGCAAATATACCTTCTGCCGCACCTACATCAACTCCAACTCCCGATGCATGACATAGTCTTTCATCATTCCAATAGCAATGAGGTGAACGGAAATCCTGCTCCATAGTGACAGCGTTAAAATATGTCTGCGCCTTTTGAGGCGTATTAAGTCTTTTAGGCAAATACATCTTTTTCCCATCATAAACCCCATAATACATGGCTTTTGCCTCATCAAACTGTATCTGTGTCTTCCTGTTCAGATATTCATCGAAAAAGGGATAACAATACATCCGAACACGATTCTCTTTCATATATTCCAATATACCTGCCAATTCATTAGAAATATTACAATCTTTTATGTCACTGCATTTTTCACGTATACGTTCTTCAAGAATATGCATTATTGGTTCTATATACACAATTACCTTCTCATTTATCCCGCATGTCTCTATCAACTGCTTTCTAATCTCTTCATAATATATTGTACATATCCATATTTCATCATAACGATAAGAATTAATCTCATCCGGGGTTATAATTGATATTCCCTTATAATCCGAAAACATAGGCTTATTATCAATAATAGCCAAAATTTTATTATGCTTGGAATATATTAAATTTTCATCTACTACCTTTCTTCCCCGCTCACCGGCACCAAAAATTAAAACTCTTTTCATAATCTGCCTTCAACTTTCCCTAAATCCGATTTTACGAAATACAATCTGTATATTTTCTTCCATAGCTTCTCTGGAAAACTTATCCTGAAACACTTTTCCGGATGCCTCTCCTAATTCTTTTATATCCGAAACATGATGAATTGTCCATTTTATACATGCAGCTAACTCTTCTACATTTTCATTTTCAAATATCAATCCATTTTTCTTATGCCGTATAAACTCTGCCTGTCCTACCTGGTCTGAAATTATGCAACACACATCATTTTGCATGGCCTGGGATACCACTAGCGGCATCGGGTCATCCCTCGACGGACATATCAGAATATCAATTTGTTTATATAACAATGTGATTTCTTCCTGACTGATTTCCCCCTTATATACGCAATCTTTCAGAGACTCTTTAAAGTTGCTGCAATATTCAAAAGTATCGCTCATCGGTCCGCTATATGTGTTAATTGTGGTATATTATGAAAATGTTCCATTATTATCCTCTAAA
>CAZZHJ010000001.1:0-35026 GCA_964653815.1 uncultured Lachnospiraceae bacterium | reverse complement strand
ATTGCCTTCAATAAAATATCCTGTGCTTTTCTTGTACATATTGCTCCAATACATGCAAATACAATTTTATTATTTAACTTGTTTTCCCTTTGTGCCATATTTGTTTTGGGCAGATAATACAAAAATTCCTCAATTTCAGTATCCGGAAATTGTTTCTGAACTCTCTTTAAAGCCCTTTTTCCCCCTGCTAATAAATGTACGTTTTTCATATACTTTTTATTGGGAAAATAGCATTCTTCATAGAACATATCATAGGATTCATGTATCCACCACAAAATGGGCTTCTCAAATTTTGCAAATTCATTTACTGCTTTATATAAAACCACTGTTCCAAACCAAAAAAGGTCAAATTCTTCTATAATTTCCAAAAAAAGATTTGTCTCATAAAAAAAATCAAGATTAGCCATATAATCGATACGATTTACCGCTAATTCCTCCTTTAAATTTCCATCTCCTAACGCCGTAAATAAAACATCATATCCCATTTCTTTTAATAAAACCGCCTGATTTAACATCAAGACGGGAACCCCGGACCTACTTAAGTCATGTACAACACATAATATCTTCTTGCTTTGATGGCTTTCAAGCCACGCACTTATGCTGATAATATCCGCACCGCACACAACATGAGGTAATAACTTATATTCCTTTACGATATCCGCATATGTAAATATTTTCTCTTCTTTTATTCCAATATTCAATAATTGTTGAACAATTTCATCACTCTTTAATACAAGAACTATTATTATATCACATATTGAATATGGCGCATCCTGAGGACTGTATATGCGTTTTCCATTCATATAGCCCTTTTGTTTTTCTTTATCATTATCTATATAAAAAACTATCTCAACATTTTTAATATACTCACTAAACCGCCTACAACAATCTCCTGTTCCAAATACTGCCGCCTTCATTTGTTGATTCCTTCCTATCCATTAATAAATCTACAATACTATACACAAGTCCGTTTGTACCAATTCCCCCATTGCTATTTACAGTTTCCCAGAATTCTTCTTGTCCGGATAGAATTGGCAGCTTCATTAAGCACGAATCAGCCTCCACATCAAAGGGTACAAAACATACTCTTCGGGAAAATTGTTCCAATTTCAGGAATTTCTCTGCAGTATATCGGGACTCCGTGTACATTTCTACATACAAATTCTCATAATTAATTTTTTGACACCTTCTTCTCCAACATTCTCCCGCTTCATCCGGATTTTGGGAATGATTACAATGTATTTCTAAATCTCCTAACAACATTACCGGATATCTCTTATGGCTGTGTGGATCCGTCTCGTCACATTTATACACCAACGGCTCTTTCATATAAGATTTAAAATCACGCAGCAATTTTATATAGTCATCATCCAATACAAATAAATTTTTAAAGGGGGAACGGCACTCAATCCCTAAAGTATGACATATGACCCCCCCCCAGCAATTATTAGAAATAATACTAAGATTACTTTCCTTTACCTGTATATAATCATCAAATTTTAAATTTGGAATGAGCAGCACTCTATATGGGATTAGCTTTCTTCGCTCTATTCCATATTTATCTTCAATTTCATTTATTATATCCCGTTCCCATATGTCACTGAGTATGATAATGTAATCAAATGTATGACTGTTAACTGAATCCCTATTTACTATCTTATAATTATCAAGTGACAAAAATCCTGACAGCCCATTGGCAACTATCCCGACAATTTCTACTTGTCCGGACAATTCATACCATGCTATACAATTCTTAACACCATTATATATTTTTCCTGCTCCCCATAATAGCAATTTATATTTTTTCATTTTCGGCATCAGTTCCCATATATTTCATTATTTTTCTTGGTACTTCTTATATCATGAAAGAAAAAGGCATTATCTGTATGTGAATTTTTTTCAAAAAAAACATCCGTCTTTCTTATCTTCCTTCGATATTCTTCTCTGGACTTTATTGCATAGTGTCTCAACTCAATAGGAAAAGCTTTTTTCTTATATCTTGCATAATCAAAAAAACACACCTGCTTAAATACATTAACAGTAGGATATTTTATCTTTCCTTGTTTACACCAAATATAATGATGAAAAATAGGACTTCGTTTCTCATCTATTTCATATTCCGTATTAAAAAAACACTTTCCAACATCTGAATGCTTTTGCCAGCTATATTTGAAAGTCTTAAGAACACTCTCCCTGATATCCCGACTTTCAATCCCGGCACTTCCATAAACTATTTGCGGAATTAAAATGCTTCCATAGCCTTCAAACTCACTCAAAAATTCATTGATACTATCATACAATAATGGAGTGACAAATTCATCCAAATCAATAAATCCTATCCAATTAACCTCGTCTCTGTTTCTATCAATACAATCCTTATATGCCGAAAGCTGCCCTTGTGCATAAGGCCACTCTGTCAATGTCACAAATCCCGATTCAATATATGGCTGTATTTTTTCAAAATAATTATCTGTTGACTCATTATTATATAAATACAAATGATCTAACCCAATGTTCCTATAAAATTCAATCCATTCAGCCAAATATGGGGCTTCATTTTTAAAAATTGCACACATGGAAGAATAATACGTTTTTTTCGCAATATGTGTGTCCTTAAATCTTAATTCATACTTTTTGCAACGCAGCCAATTTATAAATCTATTGATATAAAACCATGTCCCCTTTTTCTGCGGATTATGGTAAATATAACAATCATCCTCACAAAACCATTTATCCGGAAACGCATGTTTTAATTCCAAAATAGAATATAAATCAATATTTATGATATCGTCGTCACATACTCCCAAATTACTTATTTGTTTTTTAAGGACTTCATAATGCCGTTCCTCTGCAACTAAAAACTGAGCATTCTTATACAAATTTACTGCATCTTCTATAGATAAAATCTTTTTATGCTTAACAGTTTTTCCTTGTTTTTTAGGAGAATTATCCGCATATGACACAATCTTATACCCTAGCTTCGATAAACATATATCTATCAATGTTGCATTTTCCGTATAGCAAACTACTATTAAGCTGCGCTGTATATTTATACTTTTTAAGGTGTCATTAAACATTTTCTATCCTCCGCAAATTCCTTACCAAATAATTCAACGACACATCCCTCTTATTTTCAATTACTGAATTGATTTTCTCATAATCCCATTCCGTTTCATACATATTGCATACATCATCCTTATCCGAATATTTTTCATAAATACCAATTTCGCATAAAAAATCGCATATCTTTGCTTCTATAAAGTCCGTTTTGTAATATGCCGCTTTCTTTCCAAAGACTAAACTAAAAATCATTCCATGAAATGTACTGGTTGCTACCACCTTTGCATTCTTAAAATATCCAATTACCTCAAAAGGAGAAACCAAGGTTGTATCAAGAACCACATCACACCAGTTATAGTCATCTTTTCGGGTTCCATAGGCAATCATAATACAATCATTAGCTACTGCCCATTTCCTAAGATTATCCTGGAATTCCTTACTGAAATCTCCCCCATATACAAATACATAATTATTGATTTGCGGCTCAATAATATTACTATCATGATTCCAATCCCACAACCACACAGGGTCTAATACAAGCTCTGCACTTCTTCCGGCAATATTTTTTACAATCCGAACGGAATTATTATCCCTGACCGATATGGAATCCAAGCCTAAAAGCCCTTCGGTAACATGCTGCGGAATTCTTTTCCATTCACTTTTACACATGCCAAAGCTCGGCGCATATGAAAATTTATAATTTGCATTTATGTTATTTCCAAATAAAAACTTATCGTCTCCAAAGACAGAAATAGAAAAATCCCAAATTATATCACTACCCAATATCAATGTGTCTATTGCCTTATCTAATAGTAAATCCGTATCCCTCCCCCCTAAAATATTTAGATGTGGAATCTGATTATAGCATGCCATAAAAATATCATTTCGTTTCTTATCCGCTTCTGTTGCATTATTCTTACCAATATCGTAAAACTTCTTATGCGTTTCATTTAAATAGGCAATTTGGAATACTTCGCTGCTATTGCATATACTTTGTACAAAATTTCTAAGAGCATACGTCTGAGCAAAAGTACCACAATTGGGCACTCCCCAAAAGGTTAATATTCCCACTCTCTTCATACAAATTCCTCCATAATTTTAGTCCGATAATCATATCCACCACATTTTGATAGCTTTTACCTCCATGCATATATTAACCCTAAATCAGGATTAATGGATTTTTGCGTCGACATATAAGAAAATTTATTCTCTTTTAGTATTTCCGTCAATTTTTTATCCGATTTGTAATGCCACTCCAACATAATCAGGGAAAATTTCTGTATTAATCCACTTTCTGAGAGATTTTCAAAAATATTGTATTCTTCTCCTTCACAATCTAACTTCAATATATAATCCACATCACGGTAACTATCCATGATATTTCTTATAACATTGGAGCTTTTCTTAACTTCTATTTCTTCATATTGCAAATTCTCATTATGCAGTAAGCGCCATTCCTGATATACTGCAATCGCCTTATCATTAATGTTTGGAATCGTACTTTGACCACATGACATATCACTGCTGTATGCAATTTTCTCCACGTAGTCTCTATTACTCAATCCTATATTAAATGCTTTAATTGTTTTTGTAGTCTTCAACCTATTTATATTTATTAAGGCATTATCAAAGGTTTTCTTAAAAGGCTCAAATCCATATACAGCTTCAACCTCCGGCTTAATGGCAAAATACAAGGTTGCATCTCCTATGTTCATTCCAACATCAAATACAATTTGTCTCTTCCCTGAGCATAAATGATATTTATAACATTCATACATAATTGTATCTATCGCATTTATAAATTCATCCTCTGAGCCCACTGTAACCGTCAGTTCTCCTTTTTCTATATTAATCTTACTTGAACTGTCCACATATATATTGGATAATTTGGAATATTCTCCCCATTTTGATATTCCCAAGACAATATCCTCGGGCTTTACTCCTTTCATCAGCAGAATATCAATCATTTCAAAACAGGTTTTAATCTTTGAAACCATAATTAATACCTTATCATAATGTACTTTTATATCATCAAAATCCCGGCAGACTTCAGTATTCCCATTAGTTGGGACATTTCTATCAATATATCCCGACACTTCATATATACTTAATATGTTCTCTTTATATTTTTCATAAAAGCTGCCAAGGCCGTATATAATGACTTTGTCCATTTCCTTCCCTCATTCACTCTCAATTAATTTTCCAGCTTTCCACCTGACAGAATCTGCATACTCTTTCCAGTTATAAAAAGAATCAAATGCATCAATTCCAAAATTTGCTAATTGATTTCCTATTGAAAAGGCAGTTTTCCAATCTTCCACCATAATAACTACAAAGACCTCTTTCTTTTTCTTTAATTCATCAGGCGAAATACAAAATACTTTCGATACAATTTCTTTTCCCCATAATTCAGGATTGTTATCGCATACATATTTAACCGAAACATACTTTTCTACAATAGGAAAGTTCTTTGAAAAGCAGAAACCGGTTCCCCATAACACAATCTCTTTATCAGCAAAATCCGCAGCATTCTCTAAAATTGACATAGAAGAATTATTTTCTTTTGCTTCACAGATTCCATTTAATTGACTAATAATTTTTAACGCGTTGCTTTCTTCCTCGGTATCAGTAAATACTTCTACAACCATAGACGTATCCAATTCCTTTTCTGATACTAATAACGGCAAAATTTCCTTATACTCGTTCTTATTATGTACAGCATAATACTCAAAGCCTAAATTTTTCACATAGCTTTTAATCAAACCCGTTGATTTATTCCCATAATGTCCCTTTGCTGCAATATACAAATCAGCTTTTGTTCCAAATTGTGTTGCAGGATTAATATGCATTTTAAACTCCTGTCCCCCCCCGTTATTGACTATAATCAGACGAAGATTATTTCCTATATGACGGTTTCCCAAGGAATTCATATCATAAAAAAAAGCCAAATCTCCAACAACTCCAAAGTATATTTTGCGCGGATTTGCCATACTGGCTCCAATCAAAGACGAAATACAGCCGTCAATCCCAAAGCCTCCTGTATTTGCATATACATTTACACTTGTTGGAACCTTAAAAAAATTCCAGCTTCTCAGCGAATTTAAAATTCCTAAATGTAATACTGAATTCTCTGGTAAATTTTGCGCTGTCTGACTCGCAATCCAAATATTGGAAAAGGGGATTTCCGAAATTTTTTCATAAAGGCTTTCATCCAGCCTTTTCTCTACCACTTGATGCTGCTTCATAATACTATTCTTTCCCGTGGAAATCAAACTGCAATATTTTTCAAAAAATGCCGTTTCTTCCATTTCAAATACTTTGCTCAGCTTTCCAAACGTATTACAAATTTTCCCGTCCGGATTTATGCGCCAGACTTCCTTCGTTCTTATTACATATTGTGAGCCGGAAACATTCCCTAAATGAATAAGCAAGTCAAATTCCGGCAAACCATTCTTTCTATTTTTCTGCATATTTGTCAAAGCAGCCAAAAAGCCATAGTTGCCTTTATAATTACTGGTATGGTCATATATTACAACTGCATTATACATTTCACAGAATCTGTCAACATATCTTTCCAGTTCATTTCCCCATTTACTATGTGCGCCCACAAAAATTCCTATATTTCCCTCAATCATTGCCGGAAAAAAATCATGTTCTTCAAAAAGTTCAATTTTTCGTGCTGAAGGGAGAAATCTGGTTGTATAAGTTTTCTTATCAATCGTTTCCAAATTAATATGAACCGGTCCCAAGCCATGATGACTTAGTGCCAGAATTGCTTTATTTGCAGCATCAACGCAGGAGGTTTCATCTTCTCCATCTTTAAGCAGCGGAAGATACACGCTTTCTTTTGCAATATCGTTTAGAAGATTTCTTCTGTCAATCACTTGCTCTATATTATTTCCTATTCTGGAAATTGGTTGAGAAGATGTGACTGCCAAAATAGGGATTTTCCGATAAAAAGCTTCTGTCAGAGCCGGAACATAATTTCTGGAAGCTGTAGCTCCGGTGCAGGAAAGAACAACCGCCTCACCCGTTTCTTCAGCCATACCACATGCCATATACGCTGCACTTCTTTCATCCGCCGATGAATACAACTCAAAAAATCCATCCTGTTGTACACTCCATACAAACGACATATTAGTACTTCCCGGACTAATAATAATTTTTTTAATTCCGTGTTCCTTTAACAAATATATCAATATCTGGACATTTCTTTCATCTGTATAATAATATTTATCTTCTCCCTTCATATTTGACGCCTTTCTCATAATTTCATTCCTAACCGCTCACTTTTTCCTTTTTGTCTCTCAGTATTTAATTATCGCCCGATAAATGCTTTCTCCAATTTTGATATCCGATTCTTCCCTGTGTCTCTTTTCTGAATTAACGGCATCAATCAAACGAAATAAACTCTGCATCTGTGATTCATTAACAATTTTTTCTTCAAATTCGCAAATTAACGGAGTGTTCTCATATTCTATGGAAATTATAATTTCTCTTTCTGTTTCTGTTATTCTATCATAAACAGTCAAGGTTCCTTTATCTATATTTTTTGCCAGGACATAGTGATCCGATACACTGACAAACCTATATCGATTCGGTTTTATTTTAAAAGATGGACTATGAGGAAATTCCTGCAATTCGACTCCGGGATAGAGAAAAATCTGCCCATGCTCCTTTGCTATTCCTATATATGCCAAAGCATTGCTGTCATCGCCGCATTTAAATACATCTTTATGACCTGTTTGCGGATTCCATCTAACCACCACTCCATTTCTTTGCTTAGGTGCCAACCATAAATCTTCTCCACTCTCACATATCCCTGCATAGCCATATTCTTCTGTTCCTATAACATGAATATTGGTGCGTAAACTTTCACAATCTATCTCTAAAACGGCATTGGCATAACAGAAGGGAATATAAATTTTTCCCTCTCTGCATACAAGCTGTTTCCTAAAATAGCTAAAATTAGCGCCTGATTTTCTAAAAAAATATGGCATAGCCTTATCAATCCATTCATCAATTACCATTATCTCTTTTGACTTTAAATCAATTTTTAAAATCTTTGCATCAAAAAGATGAAACAGAAACAAATTGCTGCCATATAGAAAATTACCATAAAATAATTGATACTCATCCTTGTCAATCAAATCCATTTGTTCAAATCTTTCGGCAGCCATATCATAAACTGCCATTTTTTTTGCTCTGGAAGGAACAAGATAAATCTTATTTTCCCAAATAACTAAGGAAGAGTACAGGTGATGCTCAGTCCGTGGTTCAAAAGGTACCTGCCCCCTAAATTTTATTTCCTGACTTGACAAATCCACGGAATAAAGCCCATTAAAATCATTTGAAAAAAACCATGCCTCATCCTGCCATATTACTGCATCATTAAAATCCATAAAACATTTACTCATGAAATTCTCCTTAATCATATAATATCATTTTATAAAATGTTTACATTCTGCACCATAACCGGTTTCCCGACTTTCCGAAACAGCTGTATCACACTGCTGGGATCTCCATAATAAGCGCCGCTTATTTTAATGGCCCGGTCCAAATCTGCCGTTTCATCATAAATTCCCCATTGTTCTTCCCGATAAGCTTTTACCAGACGTTCATATCGTTCCAAAAGTTCCGGCCTCATGGTCTGCAGAGTAGCCTTCATCAGGGGATGCGGACGCCATAATAAAGCAACATCCTTTCTATTGTCAGAAAAAACCTTCAGTACATTCTCTATTTTACCAAGCATTGCCTCGTTATGCTCCAGCATGGCTCCAAGTCCTGTATTATAAAAAATAATCTTTTTTCTTGTCCCGTCATCTTTATATATAACTTCTTCCCATTCTTTCGGCACTGCAACATTTCTGTTTTCTTCCAATAATTTATCATATTTGGGCGAACCCACTCCCAATATCTTTTTCTCCCAGACTGATTCGGATTTTCTTCCCGCAAATTCTATTAGGGCACAAATATATACCTGCCGCATCGCCTCTGACTGGACAATGACCTTATCCGCATGAATTACCCCCGGTGCCGTACAAAAAGATGCCAAGTTCTCTACTGCCCTTTTGTCAGAAGGACTTACCTCTTCCAGCACAAAATAAGGAATATAAACCAGATTATCCGTAAATTTTTTTAGGTTCTTAGAATAAAAAAACGGATGTACGCTGGTAGCATAATTATATTCATCATAAGGGTTGTGAATAAAAATCATATCCGGATGATGCATGGCAAAATCAAAGGTTTCATAATCTGTAACCGGTACATATTCCGGATACTGGTTTCCTTCATAATGCATTTCTCCCAGCAACCCATCGACATTTTTATCATAATAGGGAATGGGAACCACGTAAGCGTCACAGTCAGGGTCTGCATCAGCCGCCCTCCAGACACTTTCCAAGGAGTCCCACATGGATGCTTTATACGGTAAAAATACTGCCGTCTTTCTATTCAGTACGCTTTTCTCAATACTTTTTACTATGCTTTGAAAACTGTCAGAAAGTCTTTTCTCTGCCTCCTGCACATCAATTCCTTCATGAAAAAGCTCTTCATGAATGGTATAAAGCACTTCACAATATTGTTCCAACACTTTTACTGCATCGGAAGGTCCCTTTATTTCTTCTATCTTAGTTCCAAGGGCTATTGCTCCGTCCTGGCAATCTGCTAAAAGTTCTGTCACTGTTTTTGTGTCGCCTGCATGAATCGCTGTCACAATGCCTCCGTGAGCCTGTCCCAGCAATTCTATCATGTTGTGAGTCATAGACTTTAATGTTTCACTCATACTCCACTCTTTCCAACATCCTGAATCATAACTACCATACCGTTTCGCCTGCACAGCGTTGCTGCATTGCCAGAGTCCCCATAATAAGCATCGCCAAACTTCAATACCACTTCTTTCTCGTCATCCTTCGACAAATCACAGCATATTCCCCAGCCCCCATTACAATATTCCTGTACTAACTGCCGATACTCTTCCCAAAGCACCGGTTTCACTTTTTGCACGTAACCGGATTTTGCCAGATTGGCGCACCACATCAGCGCCACCTCTTCCTTCTGCCCTTCAAATATTTTCAACACACCTCTGATTTTGTCCAACATAGCGCTGTCATGCTCTAACATTGCTTCAGGAATCGTGTTATATAAAACAATTTTCTTTAAGCTTCCATCAGTTTTCAGACATACTCTTTTCCAGTCTGTCGGCAATTCAAGGGCATCCTTTTTCTCCTGCTCCTTATCGTAGATAGGAGAACCAAGTCCCAATATTTTTTCTTCCCAGACCGGTCTGGTATCCTCTCCTGCAAATTCAGTCAGTTTCCTGATATATGCTTCACGCATCTTCTCTGACTGAACGACTACTTTATCGGCACACACTACTCCCGGCATAGTGCAGAAATAATCCATGCTGATATTTCCCCGCATATCATATTCTTCAATTTCATCCAGCACAAACCAAGGGATATATACCAGATTGTCCGTATATTTTCTTAATTCCTTTGCGTAAAACATCGGCGGGACCGTTGTTGCAAGATTATATTCATCATAGGGATTATGAAAAAATATCATATCCGGATGCTGCATGATAAAATCAAAGGTTTCATAACTGGTTATCGGCACATCATCAGGAAACTGTTTTCCTTCATAGTGAATCTCTCCCAGAGTGCCGTCAAATTCTTTCTCACAATAGGGAATTGGAATCACATAGGCATCACAATCAGGATCCTCATCTGCTGCTTTCCAGATACTTTCCAAAGAATCCCATAATGCTGCTTTGTATGGCAGAAAAACTACTACCCTGCGATCTATGATATCCTTTTGGATACTATCAGAAAGTCTGTGGAGAATCTCTTCAAACTGTTTATCCACAGCATCTGCATCGGGGCTGCCCCCACTTGATATTGTCTCATATATTGTATAGAGCATCTCGCAGAACTCTTCCAAAACTGTGACTGACATACGCCCTTCGCCTTTTGTTTCTTCAATCCTGTTTCCTAAAGCAATTGCACCGTCCTGACAATCTGCCAACAGTCCCAAAGCAAAATCAAGATTTCCCTGAAGAACTGCCGAAACAACGTTTTCCCTAACCGCTTCAAACAGCTGCAGCATTTCTTTTGCATGCATTTTCAAGCCTGCCTGTTCTACATTTTCTTTATTATCTTCTCTCATCTCTTCTCCATATAAATCCGATTTCATAAAATTATACTTTTGAAACAGTGGAAGTTCCGTATCCAGCTTATCCGCCTGCCTCTGATAAAACGGATAGTCATGTCCTTTATTATCCCGCACAGGCTGCATGTATTGATTAGTCTTGTGTTTCATCGCACCATCATATGCCATAGGAACCTCTATACTCCCTGCTTCAAATGGAATACGAATTGTTTCTCCATAATACTCTGCCGGTTCCATATAACCCCATATTATATTGCTTGCAATATTGGTAACAAATTTTGCACCTTCTCCGTCATATTCCCGGCATATTTTCTCTGCATTCTGATAAAGCTGCTGCTTTAGCGGTTTCTTTCTATCCAGCTTGATATTATAATTTTCTTCTATATGCCGTAAGTATTCTTCCTTTTTTTTGCCTTCCGGCATTGCTGCTGCAGCATACAAGGTTTTTATCCGTCGGAATAACTGTTCTTTCTCTTCTTGGTCAGACGGAATATAGTCCATGGGGAAAATATCTATCCCCGCAGTGAAGGGAAATCCGTGAAATTTATCTAAAAACCCCTTATCTATTCTGACTCTTCTTTCATTATAAATGTGAGTCAGCTGGCTGTCATAATTTCCATCCTGAGAATGCTCAAAATTCAATACTTTATATTGGGGTAATTCATCCAATACTACCTGATTAAATAAATCATAATCCTTCCGCAACATACTGATATCCATGTCATCATCCCAAGGTATAAACCCTCCATGGCGAATAGCTCCCATTAAGGTACCCCAATCAGCCTGATAATGAAGATGATATTTTTCACACACTCTCTCAATATCCGAAAGAACTTCCAGCTGTGCCGCCCATGCCCTTTTCATCATCGCCGGAATATAAAAACCATCCCTGACTTCATCTTCAAAATAACTCTTTGGAAATTGCATATCCCTTATCCTTCCCCCGAAAGCTTTCTGTCTGTCGCATCCCTGCACATATCTTTCTTTGAAAACATATACCGCTTAAAAACTCCGCCTCTTTTTTCTTCTACAATTTCCTGTTGTGCCAGGTAAAAAGGATAATCATGTCCGCCTCCTGAATGTATCGTTTTCATATAATCTCCATATTTGGTTCTTAAAAACGCATCATATCCTACAGGAACCGGAATCTGTATATTTTCAAAGGAAAACATTACGGCATCTTCATAACATTCTCTGGGCACTTTAAAATCATAAAGGGTTCTAAACGCCATATTCGTCAGATATTTTGCATCATTTTCCGAATAGGTTCCGCACAGCTTGTCTGCCAGCATATAAAACTGGGCTCCTAATGGTTTATTCCTGTCAAACTTCACTCCAAAAGCCTTTTCCGTCTGCAAAAGGTAGTCCCTTTTCTCCTTAGGCTCCATATCGTCTATAACGTCCGCCATGGTAGAAACAGTTTCTATTTCTTTCTGCAGCATTTCATCCGCCTTTTCCGTAGGCGCCACACCATCCAGTGAGAAAATATCTATGCCCGCTATGTATGGAAAACCACGGAACCTGTCCAGCGATTCTTTATTCAGATGAATCGTCCTGCCGTTACAAATACGGATTATGAAATTACTATATTTATAATTTTCTTTAAGAGACTGTTCAAAATTGAGCATGACATAGCCTTCCGGCAGTTCCGCTAAGGCAACCTTCGCGAAGGTTTCATAGTCCTCCCGTTTCATGCAGATATCCAAATCGTCATCCCAAGGTATAAATCCCCCATGCCGCACTGCTCCTAATAAAGTTCCTCCATCTGCAAAATATTGAAGATTATGCTTTTTACATATCTTATCCACAGCTTCTAAAACTTCCAGCTGAGCTGCCCATGACCTTTTTATCATACTTGAAACATAGAAGCCATCCCTTACCTCATCTTCAAAATAGCTCTTGGGAAATTCCATTTTTAATGCTCCTTATCTCTTATCCGAATTTTTATCATTTTCGGCTATCCGTCCACAATTCCACTTGTGCTCATACTAAAAAATATGCCTCTTCTCATCCTGGAGCAGAGGCATTAAAATATTTACCCGCTATTTTTTCTTATCCAAAAAAAGGGAGTCTATATGTTTTAAGTTATTAGTGTTCTTATAATAATCTGTAGCAATTTTACTGGATACCCGCTTCTGTGCCAATTCCTTTTTGGTCCTTGCCAGGGAAACGGCCAGTTTATCCTTGGTCCGTCCTTCAGTGGCAGAAATCTGTGCGCCTAAATCGACACCGCCTGCAATCAGCTTTTGTAATGCCGCAATTTCCTTTTTGTACTTATCCTTATTTGTAAGCAGCTCATCTTTGATGCGCTGATAAGTACGGTCAAAGCCTTTATCCAGTTTTTCCATTTCTGCAAGAAGGGCTGTTTTGTCATCAACCAATTCATCAAAACGTTCTACATCTAAAGATTCCATTTCAGCCACTTTCAGCTGAATTTTACTCTTATCCAGAATTTGGTTTAAGATTCCCTCTTTCTTTTCCAATGTCTCTATAAGCAGTTGCAATTCATTCGTCACGTTTCGCTCCCCTTTTCAGATGCCTTCATAACTTCTTTCCATGTATCCCGGATCATCCTGCTGTATTCCAAAGCCCGCTCTAATTCCGCCACATCTTTTTTCATGTTGCCGCTAATCAGTGCCTGCATAATACAGCTATATATATTCTGAAAATCCTTTGCCACGGGATACTTATCATTAAGCGTAGCGGATAGATGATCCACTATCCGCTCCGCTTTCATAATATTGAGATTTGCTTTCTGAAATTCCCTATTCTGAGTGGCCGTAATGCCTATATTCGTAAACTTGATAATCCCCTCATATAGCATCAATGTCAATTCCGCAGGTGACGCGGTTAAAATCTTACTGTCCTGATATTTTGCATATGGGTTTCCAATCATTGCCATTTCCGTTACTCCTTATGAATTACAGCCATATAGAAGCCGTTTCTGCTTTATGCATTATCTTATGAAGAAAACAGTGAGCCAATTGCATTCTGTTTGGAGGAAAGCTTGGAAAGCGCTGTCTCCATGGCAGCAAATTTATCGTACCACTTATCTTCATAAGCCTGCAAAGCCTCTTCTGCCTTTTGAATCTTGGTCTTATAGTCGTCCATTTCTTTGTTCATCTGCAAATCGCTATATGCTTTTCTGTAACTCTTGAAATCCGGTATTCTGTCCAGAGTCGAACCCAACGACTTATACAGGTTATTAGCCATCTGTGAGAAGAAGGATTTAACCGTTTCAGGATCGCTGGCAATCATGGATTTTAATACATCCGTTTTCTCCGAAGTATTTGTATCATCAGGATCTCCATTAATATGGTATGCATGTCTTTCGTTTTCCTCGGCATTAAAATATCCCAGGGTTGCAATACCAAAGTTAGCCAGATACATATCCTTGCCGTTTACACTGACGCTTCCCATCATAGAAGTTGTCATGGCTGAAATAACGGAATTTAAGGAAGAATCCTTTCTGAGAAGGGAATCTTTAATCTTCTTCTCCCATTCTTCAACCTCTGTATCGGTCAAAGCTTCTTTCTCTTCGGCAAGCAGAGGATCATAGCCCTTCGAAGACTCTGCATTATACAGCTTATCCATTTCATTGATCAATTCGTTGTACTGTTTGAAGAAGCTCTTAATAGTGTCATAAATACCATCGTAGTCATCCGTGGTAGTAATGCTCACATCTTTTAAAGAGCCATCTGCATTCTTGTCAGATACGCCGGTTGCAGTATATGTAGAACCGTTAATCTGGAATGTATTGGTTGCAGACTCGTATTTTGCACCATTCAAATACATAACTGCATTTTCGCCTTTGATTCTGACAGCGCCATCAGGATTGGAATCATCTTCTACCAGTCCCAATGTCTTTAATAATTCCTCATCTCCGGTAATGCTGAAATCATTATCTTTACCAGTCTCTTTTGCGCTGACGTATAATCTCTGCTGGTTCACATCAAAGTTTGCATTAACGCCGGCTTTCTTTAACTGGCTTACAAGACCTTCCATGGTTGTATCTGCACTGATATTGATTTCCTTGTCATTAACTTTGAAAGAGGAACCCGCCTCGATGCCTAAATCCGTTAATTTGGTGCTCTCTGTTACCTTACCGCCATCTGCCGTTTTTAATTTGCCGCCGGTCAGATATCCGGCCTTTGCAAGGCTCTCTACGCTGGCTGTCTGTACGCCGTTAACTGCATTTTCCCCGGCAACTACAGATAATATACCTGTCTGGGAAACTGTTGATTTTTTCTTTACATATGCGTTGTCAAAACGCAGCTTGTCAATTGTGCTGTACATGCTGAGAATCTTGGTGTTCAGTGATTTCCATGCATCAATCTTCCAGCTCAATTTAGTCTGTGACTTTTTTAAACTGTTAAGAGACGTCTTTTTTGCACTTACAAGCTGAGTAATAATACTCTCTGTATCCAATCCGGAATTCAATCCCGTTAATCTAATAGACATACGAACTCCTCCTATCTTTTCTCATCTACTAAAATGCCTGCCATCTCCCAAACCTTTGCAATCATATCAAGGGTCTTTTCTGGGGGAAGCTCTTTGATAACCTCTTTGGACTCTTTATCGATAATCTTAATGGTCACTCTCTGTGTCGCTTCGTGAATACCAAATACCGCTTCCGAGTTGGTCATAGTCTTATTGAGTTTTTCAACTGCCTGCTTAATCTGTTCGTTGCTGGGCTGCTGATTCGAATACTGGGCCTCGTTGGAGGACCCGTCTTGCTTGCCGTCCGTTCTCGTCACAACAACCGTTGTGGCATCCGGGGCAATCTTCTCAACCTGGGGATTTGCTTCCGTGCTTCCCGAAACAGGCTGTACAGGCGTTACTCTGGTAGCTGCCTGCGTCTGGACTGTCATGATACTTCCTAATGGTTCAATTGCCATGTTCTCCACCTCCATGTGAAAAATGTTTTTAGTTACTTTTTTGCGATACTTACGCAATTTCTGCTATCTTGTAATGTATATCGGCAAAAAAAAAAAAATGTTTATAAATATCATAAACATTTTTCCCAAAATTTGCAATGGATTTAAAGCAAATTTTTCAATGCATCCAACGATTCCGTTGCTGCAGCCTCTTTTGTAGACTCCTGAATCTGTATATATACCTCTTTGCGGTATACGGGCACTTCTTTAGGAGCGTTAATTCCCAGCTTTACCTGCTCTCCTTTTACTTCAAGAACAGTAATTTCAATGTCATTGTTTATTACAAGGGCTTCGCCTTTTTTTCTGGATAATGCTAACATCTTACTTGCCCTCCTTTTTTGCCTTCAGGATATCATAGACAGGAAACTTCACCTGCATTCCTTCATTTTCTGCAATTACCTGACATGCCAGACAATTCTTGGCATTGATTACAATGGGTCCTCTTAAATTAACAGTCATCTTGGTAACATCCTGGGGAACGGTAATAGTCACTAATACCAGCATATCCTCCTGCGCCAGTTCACCCAGAGGGGTCAGCAGTTCATCCTCTACCACAGGATTGTAATCATCCAGTATCTGAAGGGGGTTGACTACAGGCAGAGCAAAATTGCCATCCTGCATGGACTGCAGCCACTGCACGCCCTTCCCGGCGCCATCCTCTCCGTCATGAATCAATGCAAAATCCTTCAGCTCCGGAAATCCCACCAATCCATTGATAAAATGGATAATCTTATTATCATCTATCATGATTTTTCCAAACAATCTTGTATTAACTTCCATCTCTAACCTCCCGTTTCAATCGTGTTTATAAGTAATTGAGCAGCGACGTCTGTGCAATTTTACCTGTAGCCATCAGTGCCGCCTGATAGGACAATTCCACACTGCTTAACTGTACTGCAACTTCTGTAATATCCGCATCTTCATTTTCAGAAGAAAGGGTCTTGAAGCTGGTCTCCTGGGAAGAAAGGCGGTTCTCCACCAATTCTACTCTCGCAGAGCGGTTGCCTACCGTAGTAATAGCTGTATTGGCACGGTCAAGATATCTCTGGGTCCTTGTAATGCCGCTTTCAAAATCCCGCTGCATTTTATTGGTAAGATAAGTCAGGGACTTATTTACAGCATTGAGCTTCAGCTGCAGCTGCTGCTGGATACCTTCGTCCGTTTCATCCTCAATCAGCTGTTTCAGGGTGGAAGCAACATCTTCCATGGCAATTACAGATTCCACATTGGAAATCATTTCCTCCAAATCCCTGCCGATATCATGAGTAAAAACTTCATTTGCAAGGGTATTTACCCTGATACTCTGTCCAAATCCCACATCATAGGAGATGATCTGTCTTGTATCATCATCCTTTTCCGCAGTAAGATATTTTTCGTTATAAACCAGTTTGCCCTCTGCATTGTCCGCAGGTGTCTCGCAATAGAAATAGTGTTCCGGCCGAAGGTCGTTTTTATTCCAGTCTTCCTTTTTATAGGTAATGCGGATTTCACCCTCATTAATTTCATTTCCGTCTGCATCTGTGGTAGCGGGTAAGTCTCTCACGTTCTGTAAGTCTGAATACAGGCCGTCGCTCAATATAAGTTCTCCTGTTTCGGGAATAAATGTTGCCGCATTGCCTGTATTGCCCACCATAGACAGATACGGATCCTGAGTGGTGTCATGTACGGAAATCACGTTTGCCGTTACGGTCTGAAGGGCTCCGGTACTGTCATAATACTGGATAACGGGAGCCGTACCTGCTTCACAATCATTGTAAGAAAGGCGGATTCTATGTACCGTATTGGTAGTTACATCGTTTTCCGTCGTTGTGTTGGCAAGCGCGTTGGAAGCCGTAATTTCTCCCAAGTCTTTAATATCAATATAATTAATGTCTTTCACGCTGTCGGAACCAAGCTGCTCTGTAATGGTAAATTCCTGTTTGGTCGCTTTTTCAAAAGCAAGGGGTAAACCGGTTCTGTATCCGGTAAATACATAGCGTCCTGCACTTTCTGCATTTCCGATAGCATAAATCTCATCTCTGAGACCTTTCATGTTTTCCAGGATTTTCTGTCTGTCTTCTGCTGTTTTAAATCCTGCAGAACCGCTTGTACAGTTGCTGTACATATCGGTAATAACATCGATTGCCGTATCAATAGCGCCCTCGGTAATGCTGAGCCAACTCTTGGCATCAGGCACATTCTTTTTGTAAAACTGCTGTACCTCGCTTAAGTTTGTACGCAGTCTCAGCGCCCTGATGGCAATTACCGGGTCATCACTGGGTCTGGTAATTTTTTTACCCGTAGAAAGCTGTGTATTGAGATTATCCTCAAGAACTTTATTCCCGTTAATATTGGTAATCGCATTGTTTTGAATAATCTTATTGGTAATTCTCATGTTAGCCCTCCGTTTTAAAATCCTGTTTTAGCTATTATACCCCTGTTTCCAAAATTAATCTGTCATATACTTCCGTCAATACGGATATCATCTGGGATGCAAGATTATAAGCATGCTGGAACTGAACCAGATTTAATGCTTCCTCATCGGAATCCACACCGCTGATAGATAATCTTTGATTGTCTAAGCTTCCTGCAATGGTCTCATAGCTGCTGGTCATGATATTAGCGCTCTGTGTATTCAATGCTACATCCGCCAGTATACATTCCAGAAATTCGCCTGCAGCGCATCCCCTGAAGCTCATAACCGATGTGTCGGTTTTCAGCTTTAACAAGTCCTTCACAACATCATTTTTGCTTTCCCCGTCAGTCTGTACTGTACGGGTAGCAAGTTTCTGGGGGTCATCCACCATATCTTCATTTACGTTGAAGTTCTTCGCAGTCAGATAGTAGTAACTGTCTCCCTTGCTGGAAATCACGGTTCCGTCTGTTATCTGTCCTCTGGAATCCATAAACCGACGCTGTGTATCGTCAATTGCTTCATCTGCCACAAACACAATATCTGCAGCATTGCCATATCCGTCTACACTGTTTTCCTGGGTAACAATGTTGTTAAAGGCTTCTGCAAAGATTCTGACCCATTCATTTAACTGTTCCTGATAATAGGGAATACCCTGATAAGCCACAGACCAGCCTACGTTTGCGTCTTTTCCAATCCTTCCTTCATCCGGCATCTGAGCATTTTTCTCAGGGTCATCACTCATAATAAAGGTATAGCTCTTAATATTGCCGTCCCCGTCATAGGTCATATTAAATTCGTCAAAATAGTATTCCTTAGTCCCAAGACGGATAACGCCTCCGTTAATAGGAAGGGTACAGCTGGAAATCTTCTTTAAGTAATCATCCGTAATATCAACTGTTACTTCTGTTTTCCCATCGGCATTTTTAGAAACATCTCCTATGGTACCGCGGAAGTTCTCAGAGTTATTGCCGTCCCGGATTTTGATAAGGCCTCTCAGCTCTCCGCCAATCTGGTCGCCGTAAATAGAGAAGTCTCTGCCGTCATTCCAGTAGATAGAGTAAAGTCCGTCTGCATCCGACTGGTTTGTGTTGGCATAATTGGGCTTTGCCTCGCAGACCAATTCATTATATCTGTTGGTATCTACCAGCGTCTGGCCTCCCGCAATCTTGACAATATAGCGGGTTGCTCCCGTTTCCCTGCCCGGATTATTGCTGTCGTAAACCGGCTGTTCGTCAACCTTGACATCCACGATTTTGGAAAGCTTATCAATAATCAAATCCCTGCGGTCACGCAGCTCATTGGCTCTGGTTCCCGTTAATTCAATAACATTAATCTGTTTATCAAGCGAAGCGATTTCTCTTGCATAAGAGTTAATCTGTTCTATTTTGTTTTTAATCTCCAGATTGACGTCCTGCTGCATACGCTCCAGGTTGGCTGCCATGGTATTAAAATAGTAAGTGAGGTTTCCTGCAAATCCGATAAACTGTTCCTTGGTAGTTGCATCGCCTGAATTCTTTTCCAGCTCTGCAATGGTAGTATACATTTTCTCGAATATAGCGGAAAAACCTTCTACGGTAGTATCATCCTTGAAGTAATCTTCAATATGCTTCATATAATATTTGAGCTCTTCATACTCTCCCAACTGAGCGTTATTGTTCCAGTATTTAAAATCATAGAAAGCATCTCTCTGCCTTTCAATAGCAATGGTATTAACACCGCTTCCTATACAACCATAAGTGGTATAAGTCCTGATTGCATTGTGGGCCTGTTGGGTAACAAGCTGTCTGGAATAGCCTTCTGTATTGACATTGGCAATGTTATTGCCGGTTGTATTCAGCCCGGCATTTGCAGCTGTCAGTCCGGTATATGCAGTATTCAATCCTAAAAATGTAGATGTCATTTAAGCTGCTCCTTTCTATCACGAGCCCAGTCTGTTGATGATATGTTCTATCATTTCATTAATTGCATTAATATAACGGCTGGACGCATTATAAGCATTTTGGAATCTGATCATATTACTTAATTCTTCATCGTCCGAAACGCCCACAACCTGCTGTCTTGCATATTCAGTGCTCTCCACCGTTGTCGACTGATTTTCGTAAACACTCTTAAATACCGACCCGTTATAGGCCACCTGACTAATAATATTGGAATAAAAATCCGTCAGATTAGTTCTATTGGTAACATTGGGATTCAGAATGTGGTCTTCTGATGTAAATACGCTTTGTAAAAGCTCTATTGTTTTAATAAAATCTTCTTTTTCATCCGGCTTCACAAAACCTAATAATGCCGGTTCTTTCTTCAAATCGGGATTGATTATCATATTGGCAATGGTATATAAGGTGTTTTCCTCTCCCGGTTTCAAACTCTCCGGAATATAATTGCCATCTTCATCATAGCTTGGTGTGGAAATCTTCTGGAATAGCTGAATGGGATTACCGTCCTTATCCACCAGGTAGCCATTGTCTGCATCCGCAGAGGCTGCCAGAGCTTCATTAATCTTTAAGGCAACAGTATGTATCAGCTTATCAAACTCAGCCTGCACATTCATGACAACAGACTGGGAAATATTGGCATTATAGTCATCTTGGGAACGCTCCGCATCGGTATAATTTGCTCTGTGGTCCCCTCTTGCCAGAAGCTGTGCCTTAATAACGCCGATATCCGTGTTTTTCGCTGTGGAAATAGTCTGTGTCAGGTCAAAAACCTTACTGTTGCTGAGATCCGGCACAACCGTTCCGTCATCAAGGGTAATCTCCTTTGCATCCGCTTTCCAGTAGGGTGTATAAAAGCCTGTATTCGGATCTCTATCCACGTCTATCACAAAATAGTTGCTTCTTGAAACTAGCTGGTGCCCTTCAGCTTTTACAATAACTGCACCGTCAAAATCTTCCTTATAATCTATATGTATCAGGCTTCCTAATTCATCCAGAAGCGCATTTCTTTCATCTCTTAAATCATTGGGGTGTTCGACTCCGCCGCATTCAATCTTTAAAATGTTGCTATTCAGTTCAAAAATCCTTTGGGAAATTTTATTGACACGATCAATATTTCCTTCAATCTGTTTATTAATATTGTCCTGATAATCGCACATATCATCATAAATGGTCTTGGCACGTTCCAAAAACTGAGATGCTCTCTGAACCAAAAGCCCCTGTTTTACCTTGCTAGAAGGTTCCTTTGCAATCTCATCTATCGCCTCTTTTAAGTTAGCAAGATGGTCGGAAAATGACTCTCCCGTAAACTCTCCAAACAAATCTTCAACCTGATTAAACGCAGCATAAGTTACATTATAAAAAGACATGCGTCCTACTTCCCGACGATATGTCTGGTCCAGAAAATAATCACGCACCTGTCTTGTCTGTGCATAACATACGCCTAATCCTGTTTGCTTGTTGGAAACAATCTTAGCATCTATAGATATGGTATTATAACTTCTGGTAGCCTGAGCAACCTGCTGTCTTGTATACCCGCCGGTATCCACGTTTGACAGGTTGTGGGCTGTTGTGTTAAGAGCGTTCTGACTTGTTTGTAATCCGGATGCACCTATATATAAACTTCCAAATAATCCCATTTGATATCACCTCTTTGCCAACCTACTGCTTCGCATCAAAGCTTTTCTGGACGCTTCCCATAGTACTTCCCGAGCTGAATGCATCCCTGTTGTAATTAGCCGTCTCGGGAGCTGCCTTCATGCCTTTCAAAACATTCATGTTGTACTGAATCATCTCAAGTGAGCTTTGAATCAAATCCCTGTTGTGGTCATTAATCTGCACCATCTGGTTCATGGTGATCTTTAACCTTTCATGAATCTGAGACAACCGCTTCTGCTCAGCAGGCCTTCCCTTTAAAACCGCAGTTAATTGGCTTAACTTTAATGTTTGAACATCCTTGTTCAATACTGTGGCAATATCCTGCATTACTTTTTCCCGTTCCTTATCCAAACGGTTTACTCTGCCAACAATAATTTGTTCCTCATCCGTGATTTTTTCTAATTTTGCAATATTTCCCTCCACAATAACGGGAGTTTTCTGCATGGATAATTCCAACAGCTTTTCGTATTCACCATTTTCTTTCTCAAGAAGATCCATTAGATTTTCCATTAAACTAGCCATTGGAATTACCTCATTTCCTACAGGGCCAAGCTTCCCTGACCGAATTTTTCTAAAAGCTTATCAGCAAAACTATCAGCGCTTACCTGATAAGTTCCTGCATCGATCTGTGCTTTAATGGAATCCGTAAGTCCGGTTCTGATGTCGGGCGCTGCTGCCACTGCCGCTTTTGCAGCCTGGATACCTTTTCCTGTATCGGAAATGGAGACTGCATCAGAAAATCCTTTTTTCTGTGTTTTGGATGTTTTTGCAGCCTTCGTAGTATTATAAATCTGTTGCACCTGTGTATATGCTCCAATACGCATAAGACTCTCCTCCTTCCATGGATTGTGCTATGTCTTATTATGAATATCGGCAGATTTTTCAAATTCTTTAGCGGCACATCAAAAAAACCTTTTTTTAATCTCCCGTATTTCTCTCCGCAAGCCGCAGCGACGCCACAACCGGCACAATCAAGAGGCCGCAGAAGAAATTACTTACCCCATGGATAAAATCAAAAGGAAGCCCGGAAATAATCCAGGCTATCATCCCTTTTAGGCTCAGTCCGTACAAAAGAGCCTGTGCCGGGGCATAAAGCACCCCGAATAAAAAACCATGGGCCGCATTTACCGCCATATATACCAGGGGCTGCACTTTTCCCGGTATTTTTTTCGGCAGGAGCATAACGGCTCCCCAAAGAACTGTCCATAGATATAAATAAGGAATCCACCATGTTGCAAAGCCCGAAAAGGCTCCGTTTAAAATTACATACGTATAAATAGGATAAAGCGCTTTTTTTCTGTAAACAATCGTAAAGGCGATTGTAAATACGCCGAGAAGATGAATATTAGGCGCAAACTCCATCACGATCTTCGAAACGTACATAACTGCCCCGAGCATTGCAAACACGGCAATTTCCTTTGTTGTAAGCTTCAACGCTATTCCACCTTAAAGAAGTAACTGCTGCCTTCCGTTATAGCGGTAGCGTCCACTCCCGTCTGTGCATATTCACCATTTACGTAAAACGCCCAGTATGTTCCGTCCGTATCGTAATCGGCGGTTATTCCGTTAACTGTCTTTACATAAAGGCCATAATCGCTTTCATCGCCTGCAATCAACTCCAGTTCCAGCAAAGCTTCTCCTACCATTTCTTTATCCGTGTGGATTTCAAACTGCGTTTCACCGCCTTCTTTGTCCACTACGGTAAATGTAAATTCTTTGCTGCCTTCTCCCAGCACGGTAATCTCACCTTGTGTACCTGCTGTTACTTCCGAAGACGGCGGGACATCATTTCCCCCTTTGCCATTGCAACCGGTTGTAAACAGTGCCGTAGCCACAATAAGCACCATACAAAGGATGAATGACGAAATCTTTTTACTGCATTTCATTTTCATATTTGTAATCTCCTTTGAATTATATTCCTCCAGACACTGGCGCTCGCAGCGATAAAAGGGAGGTTTTTCTGTCCGGATATTTCGACTTGACACTCCGTAAACCGGCCTTCTCAGATAAACATCCAATGGCTTTTCCCCGGTCTGTGGCTTAACACCGGGTCAGATTTACAGTATTTAATGTGTCTTACGGCGACGGGCTCGTACAGGATTCACACCTGTTTCCCCGGACAGCCACTTCTTATAATAATATTTTAGCCGGGTTCAGTCAACCCGGCTGTTTTTTCCGCCTTCCGGCACTCCGTTACGGACTCTTCTGCCCGCCTTTCTAAATTCACCTGCCATGACCACTCTGTCTACCGGCCGGCAGCTCCCTTCGCCCGGGCCGCCCGATGCAACGGCTTCCAGATAAGCATTATACATGTCATCGGTTTCTTTCAGATCCTTCATCCGCATATATCGGTTTTGGAGATCTGTACAGGAAAAAATAACGCTGTCCGTGTCAAGAACCTTCAATGAGCTTAAATTGTGGGATGTAAACAATAGCTGTCCTTTTGCATTTTCTTTGAATACGAGCAGCAATTCGTCCAGCATATATTCAAAAATCCCGGCATCCAGCTCATCAATGGCCAGACAGACCGACGGATTGCCAAAACCCTGTATCAGCACATTCAGGATACTGATCAGCTTAATAACCCCTCCCGCTTCCATTCTAAGGGGTATCTCCCATTCGTGATTCCTGACCGATACAAGCTCCATCCAGCATCCTTTGTCCTGCTGTCCGGTTATAGGCGCTTTGCACTCCCTGGCTTCTATTCTCATATCCGGAAGCACAGTGGGGAGAACCGTATTGATCTGCCCGACCGCCTCCTTCAGCAGCTCCTGCTTCTGTTCGTCCAGTACAAAAGGTTCTAAAAGAGGAAATGCAGGATTTTCTTTCATTTCCCTTACGCTTTTCTCCTTTTTATACATCATGGGCCAGATGAGGTCCGCCGAAATAATGCCGGAACGGGCATTCCGTATGATAAGCAGGTTTTTCAGTGCAAACAGAAACAGCGCTTTCACCACCGCAGAGCACTCCCTGAAATTGTTGTCATATTCCCTGCAGAAAATTTTCCTGCCGTCTTTGCCGAAGATATAAGAGCAATTATTCCTTTCCGCCTCTTTTTTGGCAGCTGTCAGTTCCCCTGTGTCCCCGCCGTTATATTCCGCTACTTCTTCCAGCCTTCTTTTTGGGGTGAATACAGGGTCTTCATCATCCCGCCTGTAATCGGCAAATACTCTTTTGTGGGTTCTTGCGCCTTCTATGTTTATGGCACAGCTTATCGACTCCTGTTCGATTTCCACTCGTCCGTCCACCCGGCGCAGCACTACTTTATAGCCCGCCTCCAAGACTCTTCCCTTCAACAGAATATCAAAATCTGCGGCAATCTCGGCCTGCGCGGCATTTACATCTATACAATCGGCCAATTCTTCCAAAAGGGGCTCTCCGGTCATGATTTTTTTCAGATGAAACAACACATCTATAACCGCCGTTTTTCCCGAACCGTTCTGCCCGTAAATACCGAGCACTTCTGCATCCCGGAATACAAACTGCCTTTTCTTCCTGCCCTGAAAGGTTATTGTTCCCTTTTTTACGTTTTTTATATTTGAAATACTAAGGGCAGCTAAGCGAACTACTCTTTCCGCCATATTTTATCTCTCCCAATGTTCCGTACTGTTTGTTTTTATCATAACATTCCATTATTATATGTACAATTATGAGTTCATAAAAGCTACCGGATTTTTACAGTTTTCTCTCCCGTTATCTCAGAAAAGCTATACCGTTCTTTATGTCCGTCGGCATATGAAGCCTCAAACATTCCTTCTCCTCCGGCACCCTGCTCTGTGTAGATAACCTCCGTATAGGCAACTTCGCTTTCCCATTCTAAATAATTGACGGGCTGCAGCTGACTGTCAATCACATAAAGACATTCCGTATAACCTTCAAGGCTTTTTTCTCCATCCTCATCCTTCGTAATCCGTTCTCTCTGTGCATAATACAGATGATAAATTTCCCCTGAAGCAGGATCCGATATTTCCTTTTCCCATACGAAATCGTCATAATAAAAATCCCATGGAAATGAAGCTTCTGCCTCATCCGCATAATCAAGCAATACCCGCTCCTTTTCTCCATGATAATCCATAACGCGGAAACGTATTTCATCACCTGCCCAATCACGCTCAAACTTTTTAATCAGACTATAGTCCGTTTCATTTTCCCATTGGTATACAAATTCTGTTCCAGTGACTGCTGATCCGTGCCAATGCATATAAAGCCTGCGGCTGTCCATATCCGTCCAATAGGAACCAAAATAATCCAATTCATCTGAACACTTTATGAACTGTTCCCTTGACGGGCTCCACAAATAGTGAAAGGCAGTTCCTCCGTTAGCTCCATAGTCACGCAATATACAGATATCCAGATATCCGTCTGCATTAAAATCTTCAAAGGAAAGCATGGAACATCCGCTGTAATAATAGTCACTGCCTGTCAGAAACACCTGAAATGGTTCGCTGTTTCCTGCGTGATATACAGACACTTCCATTGTAGAATTCATATCCCATCCGTATGCATCCATCTGTGATTCAACGGCAGAATCAATGTCCTCAGGCGGAGTAAGCCGAAAATAGAATTTTTCCCCCGTCCCAATGTCCTGCTTCAAATAGAAGATATGGTCTATAAAGTTACACCAGGCATCATCAGTCCCATCCTTTTCCCATTTACATGCTACAGTGTAATCAAAGTTCATCCTCCTTCTCATATCATCTATGCAATTGTAATAGGAATCACATCCTTCATCCGTCATCTCGTAGTTCTGCCCCATATAGGTAAAATATGCATAGGTTATACCATTTTCTTCAACTCTGTAAAAGCAGTCTTTATTCTCCTTATTATCACTTTCAAAAGGATATACATAATACGCCGTGGCATCAGGATATTTTTTCAGAAAATAATCCCGCATTTCTTCTTGTGTCTTCTCTTCCGGCAATTCCCCGGCAGTATGAAAGGACACAGTCTCCTTATAATGATATAGCTTTTCATTATCATCCATATCCGCTTTTAAAATTGTAAGCGTAAACCCCTGTCTATCCCTTTCACAGGACAGGATTTCTGCATCCCCCTGCTCTTTTATGAGCAGATTGCGAAAATGCCGGGTGCCGGACGGGTCTATTGTATAAGTAATTTTACTTACAATATCTTCGTAGACAACCTCAAAAGGCGCAATATTCAGACTGTGATTCCCACTTATGTTTTGCTGTTCTGTTTCTGTCTCTTCTTCTGTCGCCGCTGCCCTTATGGTGACAGGCATCATGATTGTCAATGCCAAAAAAGCAAGAAGCGCACTGTTTATCAGTCTTTTCTTCATTTTTCCTTTATTCCTTTATCGTTTTCTTTGTATGCAGACTATCTGTCCGGCATTTCCCGGCTGCCGCTATGATTTTATATTATTATAAAATACAGATGCATCATAATTGCATCACAAGAGCATCATACCTGCATCAAAAAAGCCGTTATAAAGCAATGTACTTCATAACGGCTTGTATTATCCTATTTATTTACAGTTCTTTTCTAATTCTCTTTTTAAAAATTCGTATCTGAGGCGTTTCTCTTCTTTGGCAAAATGAACCTCCCGAAACTGCTCGGGATTATCCTCATATATCAACGCTTCCTCTCCGAACTGCTCGCTGGTTAAGTCAAAACAACAGTCCCCGATTACATTGTAGCAATGGTAATTTCCGCCGGGTCTTAATATCCCGTATACCTTACCGCCGAAAATGTCCTGCGCCAGAAATGCGGTAATGGAGCATTGACCGAGGGTTTTATTGTCCAGCGACCAGTCTTCGCGCATTCTGGGCGCACAGGTGTCAGCACACCAGATTCCTGAAAGGACATCGTATAAATCCCTTGGTGTTTTGATTCCTTTGTACTGCTCTGTTATGGCAGGAACATCCGCATGCTCCCAACCGTAGAATTTGTATGTTTTGTTTTGCCCTCTTTCCATACCCGTTTCCTCACAGTCTTTCAAAGTGCTTTTTTACTTCCTGATTGGTGACCAGAATAATGATACAAATCACATCTATTACCGCTTCAGCTAAATACAGAATCTGAAAATGAGTAATATTATAGGGCAGATTTTTAACGACCACGATTGCCAGCAAACCTGCAGTAATATAATTAAGATATGGCACACCCAATCCAAACATGTACACAATTACCACCGTTGCAAGCGAAATTATTGCATTTTCCGTGCTGAATCCAAGAGCTAAATTAAGACAAGCCTTTATTACTAACCACAATCCAATCCCACCAGCTATTTTTCTTCCCATGGCTTATTCCCCTTTCGCTGTTTTTGTATATAAAACCTATCCTTTTATAATGCCCGCCGGTCTGCCCTGATACATAACCACAGACCATTTATCATTTTTCTGAACCATCCGGAAAGTTAATTCGGGAATTGTCGTTCTGAAAACAATCGGATTTTTCTCATCATCATAGGTGCCTATAAGGACCTGATACTGTGATACACTTTTATATGTACGGTTTGAAAAACGCATTTCCTTGTATTTGAGCAGGACTCCGTTCCTCTTGTTAAAATCTTCGGAATTCCGAAATACTTGCATATGCTTAATTCCTTTATATAAACAGACCGCGCTTAATGCTGCCAACACCGCAATATAAACCACAATATAGCCCGCCGCAATTCTTTCTGCCCTAACAACGCTTATCAGCCCGGCGATTGCAAGGATATCTATAAGTATGGTAAATGTAAGAATACCTATACTATGTTGAATTGTCCTCTTTATTTTTTCCATGTCCTCTTCTCCGGCAGGAGCAACGTTCACACAATCTTTGATTGCACTTATTTTATCCAGATACGGTGCGGCATCCCGCATTTTCAGCTTTGGAACGCTCTTTATTACCAGAGAGAAAAATACTACAGGCAATGAGAGAACCAATATAAATATACTAAAGATTATAAATTTATCCATAAAGCATCCCCTTTGGTTTGTTTTCAAAAAAACTGATAGATTTGAAAGAACACTTACCAGTATCATTCAAACTCCGATAAGTGTCCTGTGTTGAAATTTTATTTCCTGCAAAAAGTTATTATAAATTAAACTGTCCCACCGTCTCTTGTAAGGAGGTAACGCTTTTCATAACATCCTTTGTTTCCTCAAAGACATTCTCACTGGCATATGTAATCATCTGCAGATTGTCATTGACCGACTGAACAGCTCCATCCAATTCCTTCTGGGAATCATCAATCGTATCTATAATTTGATTGATATTGGCAATGGATTCGTTTAAGTTCTCAATATGTGTTCCCAGCACATTGCTGACTTCTACATAATAATCTGCGTCATCCCTGTAACTGCCCGCAAGCATTTCCAGCTTATCATAGTCCTTCAGTACGATTTCATCCAGGAAGGTAATAATCTTGTTGCTTGCATTAGAAAGCTTATTTACACTTTCCATAACCTTCTCAACCAATTCATTTACTTTTTCAATCTCATTTCCGGTAGTGTTGCTTAAGTTTTTAATCTCATCTGCCACCACAGCAAAGCCTTTTCCGGCTTCTCCTGCCCTTGCTGCCTCTATGGAAGCGTTGAGCGCCAATAAATTAGTCTGCTCTGCAATAGAACTGATTGCTTCGGATACCTCCACAATCTTTCCGATCTCCTTCGTCTCCTCAATGGCGCTTTCAAGGTTTTTCTTACTATCCAGCGTAATCTCAATAGCGTTTTTCTTATCATTGAGAAGTTCCGGAACCGTCTGTTCTACCCTCATGATAATTTCCTTTGCCCGTTCGGTAATCGTCTGCGTATTCCTTACCAGTTCATCCATCGCTTTTGCAACGTCCTGGCAATTGGCGTCAATTTCACTGATGCTGGCAGTCTGCGTGGTCACGCTCGCTCCTGTTTCTTCCATAACTGCGCTGATTTCCATAATGTTATTGTTCATATCCGCCATATGGCTGTCCGTTTCTGATATCATATTCCGGATGAGTCCTGCCTCCTGCTGGGTCTTCCGTATGGTCGAAATCACTCTGCTCTCCAATTCTTCAATGAGATAACTGATCTCCTTGACCTCTTTTTTCTCCGTGGCGCAGTTGTTAGCCCCGATTACTTTGTCTTTAATGAAGGCCTTCATTTCCGCCATGGGCTTTAAAAGACGACTCACTACAATATTTAACAAAATTATAAATACTACTAAAAGAATAATATCCACTACCAGCGGAATCATAAGATTATTCCTGACTTCATGACTGATCACAGAAACCGGCTGCGTAATTCCGATACGCCAACCCGTTGTCTCTATTTCCCGTACAACCAAATATTTGGATACGCCGTCATAATCAGAAAAGGTAGATACATCCTCACTTTCAAGATTAATAGCGAGCACTTCTGATAAAATCGTATTGCCCTCTTCTTTGGGCAGATATTCCTCATTTTCATGAGTAATTACACTGTCGTCCTCTGCCAGAAGAAATGTTTGCACGCTTTCACCTTCACCCATGCCATGCACCATTTCGATCAGACTGTCAATAGTAATATCCGCAAGAACCACCGCCTGCTGGCCATCCATAGTAAAGGGCTCCGCTACGGACACTATCATCTGTCCTGTGGCAAAATCTGTATAAGGCTCCGTATAGATCAGGCCTCCTGTACTTATGGCATCCTTCCACCAGCCTCTCGTTGTAGGGTCCAAATCCAGGGAAGAATGATCCGCCGGAAACACCCCGCCATCAAAGCCTAAACAGCAATAATACATCAGGGCATCCGAATTCTGAGAAAGATTGGCCTCCAGATAATCCATGACCGCTTCCATGTCCTCCGTGTCCATGGTCTCAAGTCCGCTCTTCATGGTGTCAACAATACTCGCTTGCCTTACAAGCCACTCGTCCACCAGTTTGCCGGTATTCTCAGCCTGATCCGTTAGCGTGTTGTGTCCGTTCGTTATCAGCACACTCCTCATCACAATGCTGTTAAGCGTAGCCGTTACCACTATGATAAGCGCAGTACACAATGCCACATAAGAAATAATGTTCCCTTTAATACTTCCCCAAAAACTGTTCTTCTCCGCCTTATTCATCCGTCCTGTCTCCTTTATAAATTTCATTCCTTCATGCACACTAATCGAATTGTCCTGCTGATTTCATACATATAAAATGCGCTTACAGAACTCAATGTCAGAATATATTCGATATATTATAACATATTTCTGTTATCTTTGTGTACTCATTCTTTTTTCAGTTCTTTGCCATAAAGCTGCTTTCGCTCAGCTTTGAAATCGTTCTCAATTATATTACTCTTAAGTGTCAAAATCTTCGACTGCTGCATCCTCTTCAAGCCTTGCTCCGGTATATCGAAGAATTCTGCCATCTGTTTCAAAGAGGCGTCCGGCTTAAAGGTACGACGACGCAGTTTTCCGAATTTTATGCGATTATACTCTTTCCAGAATATCATAACCACAATCTCTACCAACAGAATAATGAATGTCACATACAACAGGCTTTTTGTCTCCATCAGCATCTCTACATTGTAAATCCAGAATGTAAACGGTGTATGCCCTGTGGCAAGACAAATAAAACCATAGATTATATAGAAGAGATATATTAAAATGAATCCCCACGCTAATGATGTGAAGATAATCTCCAGAATTTTCTTCCACCATACCTGTTTTCCATCTATGACATTTTCCTCTGCATTCTCGGATCTGTCCGTAAAATTCTCCGGTATTTCTTCTTCCTCATCTAAATCTATATATTCTATATGCCATTGACTCCATTCATCATATTCGACAGAAAAAGATGTTTTAATTCCACGATCAGGGCTCTTCCATGTTGCAAGTTTATTTCTCTTCCGCATCAAGGTGGAAGGAAGCGTCATCAAGGCAACAATACCACTCACAACCCAGTATATGATCGGATACCATGCCGCAGCAATCATGTACTTAAAGATTCCCTTGTCATATTTCTCTTCCAGCCAAAGCGCAACTGTAAACTGTATCACACAAATTACCGAGAGAAACTGAGATTTCCATATATACGGCAAATAGCTTCCTATGTTGAAACAAAGCTTAAATATCTCTGTTATAGTGAGCAGGAACCATAAAATTATCCACACCAAGGACATTACCTGTTCAACATAGATTGGATACATTCTTCGTCTTCTCCAGCTCTTAAAGATACCGGCATGACGAAACATTACCTCCTGACCCCCTTGAGCCCAGCGTTTCCTCTGTTTCATCAGTCCCTTCAAAGTCTCCGGAACTAACATCCAGCAAAGAGCATGGGGTTCATATCGGATATCCCAGAAATTACGCTCGAGTTTCCAGGTAACTGCTATATCCTCTGTAATCATATCCCGGTCCCAAAGACCGCAATCAAGAAGCGCCTGTTTTCTATATGCTACCACAACCCCCGATACCGTCATTACCTTGCCCCAAATTCTCTGCGTTCTCTTTATCAGAGAAATTATGCTGGCATATTCACAAAGCTGCATCTTAGCAAAAAGCGAACTTCTGTTTCTAACGCGAGGATTGCCTGTAACTGCACCAACCCGTTCTCCGTTGTTTGGATTTAAAAAATGTGTCATCAGATAACGAATACAGTCCTTATCCAGATACGAGTCCCCATCCACACATACAAGATACTCTCCCCTGGAAGCCATAAAACCAAGATACAACGCATTGGCCTTTCCGCAATTCTCTTGTAAATCCACAAAACGAACTCTCTCATACTTTCGTGCCAGAGATTTGGCGTATGCCGCTGTTTCATCCTTGCTGCCATCATTAATAATCAAAATCTCATAATTAGGATAATTCAATTCATTTAAACGCTGCACCACATCCACAAGATTATCAGACTCATTATATGCCGGCACTAACACCGAAACCATAGGGGTGGAAGGCAATGGTAACGGTTCTTTACGCTCTATTCTAAAATAATATATAAGACCGCCGACTACCCATAAAAGGCCCATTGTAATCGGGTACCAAAACACTATCAGCTCTATAATATATAAATGATTTAAAATAAATTGAAAGACTAATTCTATCATGTTCATCCCACTTTTCAAGAAATATTATCATAATAATTATAACTAATTTGGCAAAATAGTACAATATCTGATCTATATGTGACAATATGTGGAAACCAATCATACACAGAAAAACCACCCCTAAACTTTGACCGGTAGTGGGGTGGATTTTCTATCTACATCATTTGGTCAACAGCATTACCAGCCTGTCGATACCATAACCGATACCGCCTGTAGGAGGCATACCGATTTCCAGGGCATTGAGGAAGTCCTCATCCGTGGTGTTGGCTTCTTCATCGCCTGCTGCCAAGGCTGCTTCCTGGGCTTTAAAACGCTCCCTCTGGTCGATGGGGTCATTTAACTCGGAATATGCGTTGCACATTTCCCTTGCGGTAATGAACAGCTCAAAACGCTCTACATAATCGGGCTTGTCCGGCTTTCTCTTGGTCAAAGGACTGATTTCCACCGGATGGTCCATAATAAAGGTGGGCTGAATCAGGTTTTCTTCTACAAACTCTTCAAAGAACAGGTTTAAAATATCGCCCTTTGTATGTCCGTCTTCATAGTGAACATCTTTTTCATCCACCAGCTTCTTAGCTGCTTCCGTATCGGCAACTTCATCAAAATCAATGCCTGTATATTTCTTAACCGCCTCAATCATGGTCATGCGCTCAAAAGGCTTACCTAAATCAATCATATATTCCCCGTAAGGAACCGTTGTAGTGCCGCACACCTCCTGGGCCACATGGCGGAACATGCGGCCGATTTCATAAACTCTTTCCAGACCGCCTACAATCAGTCTCTTTAATCAGAAGGCGCCAGCGAAAAAGATTCTATAGCGCCTTTGTTAAGGCATTTTTCCATATAAAATTTTGTTCTTTCATTTGTGGCTCTATAACTTTTTTGTTTTCAGTATCAGATACAATATATCATTTTTTTCATTTTGTGTCCCCAATTTTACGCGAGTGGTAATTATATGGCGTGAATGGTATTTTTCAGACAATACGGATGGGTTTCGGAAAGGTTTGGATACAATAGCAGCGAATATTAAAAAAAGACAGGCAAAATTAAATATCCCCGCAATAATATTGGAAATAAAGTTCCTTCAAAGACTTATAAGCGCCTCTGGGAAGATAGATTTTTCTTCCGTTAGCAAGGCAGATATCCTGTGCATTTAAGCTGTCAACAAACTCCATATTAACAATAAAGGCAACGCCGATTCTTACAAACTCCGGATACCCCGACAGCAGACTGTAGATTTCCGTCATAGTCATACGCAGCAGGTTCTTTTCGCCGTTGGCAAGATGCATGCATTGTGTCTTGCCCTGCGCCTCGCAGTATACGATATCTTTTACAGGCACTCTCACAATTCTTCCTTCGATTTTAAGCAGGATATATCTTTTTTGCTCTTCTTCTATCTCCGATAAAACTCTGTCCAGCGCTTCCGTTATTTTATCCTCGGCAACCGGCTTAAGCAGATACTTCGACGCCTCTACATCAAAGGCTTCCAGTGCATACTCTCCTGATGTGGTAAGAAAAATCAGCTTTGCTCTGTTTCCCATGTCACGAAGCCTTTTCGACGCATCCATCCCCATAGAAACAGACAACCCCTCCTGCCCCGGCATAAAAATGTCCATAAAAATCAGGTCCGGCGTATAATTTCTTTCTTCCACCATGTAAAGCAGTTCTCCCGCGCTTTCAAAACGCGCTATCATAAATTCCAGTTCAGGATGCTTTTTCTCATATGCGCTCAATAATTTCTCTGTCTTGTCAAGCTCTGCTTCCTCATCATCACAGAGCGCTATCAAATAGGTCATTTTTTCTCCATTCCGAGGTTTTTATCCTCCTCGTATTATATAGACATAGCCATTCTTTACCTTTTCTACAGGTTGGGCT